>JANNMV010000136.1:0-19502 GCA_031398205.1 Pseudomonadota bacterium
GGAACTGGTTAAGCACATTCAGCAACTTGCCGGGGAACGTGATGGGAACATCAATGAAGTCGTCGCTGAATTGCTCGACAAAGCCCTTGGCCGCTAATCAAGCATGGCGCTCAAAGCGACGATTTTCAAAGCGCAACTCCATGTCGCGGACATGGATCGCAACTATTTTCAGACCCATGCATTGACCATTGCGCGCCATCCTTCGGAAACCGACGAACGCATGATGATGCGAATGTTGGCATTTGCACTGCACGCCGATAGCGCCCTCGCCTTCGGTAAGGGACTGAGCAGCGATGATGAGCCCGATCTGTGGCGAAAAGATTTGACCGGCGCGATCGCGAAGTGGATCGACGTCGGTCAGCCCGATGAAAAAGTCGTTCGCCGCGCATGCGGGCGCGCCGACCAAGTGTTCGTTTATAACTATGGCGTACGTAGTGCAGATGTTTGGTGGCAGGCGCAGCGCGCTACGTTGGAGCGCTCGTCGAATCTCACCGTGTTTAACGTGCCGCAAGCCGAAAGCGCCGCGCTGGCCAAGCTCGCCGGACGCACCATGGAATTGCAGTGCACGATTCAAGACAGTCAACTTTGGTTTGCCAACGGCGATGTCACGGTTCATGTCGAGCCGATTTTATTGAAACAATGCGCGCTGGCGGAATCGTAGTTTGAAATAATGGAACAAGTCGAGTTTAAGCTCAGCGCAGAATTCGTCGAACTCAATCAACTTCTAAAACTTGTCGGGCTGTGCGCCAGCGGCGGCGCCGGAAAGGTTTTGGTCGCGAGCGGCGAAGTGCGCGTCGACGGCAAGATTGAATTGCGCAAGACCTGCAAAATTCGCGCCGGACAAATCGTCAATTTCGGCAAGAGTCGGATTACGGTTACGCCCAATGAAAAATAGCATCCTGCCAGAGGGCATATCTGGTGCGGCGCTTCAGGCATGCAATGCCACGACCGGGTGGCCTAGGGCCAGGCAAGCCGCATGCGGGCTCTGGCACCGCGAACAGTGCGGATCAAACTCAACGCACCGCTCAATCACATTGTCATCCTGAACCCTTCGCGGCGCTCAAGGGTTCAGGATGACATTAGTGGTTGGTGAATTTCGCGCCAGCTTATGGGAGTTGCCGTTTGATGCGCTCGACAACGTTATCGCGGCCGATCCATTCCAACGTGACGTCAAGCGACGGCGTTTGCGTTCCGCCCGACACGGCGACGCGTAGCGGGATGCCGATCTGGCCGAGCTTGAGTTGATGGACGGCTAGAGTTTCTTTGAGTGCGGCATTGATCGCCTCTTTGTTCCAGGCGATGACCTGTAACTTTTCCGCAAGCTCGCCGAGCACCGGCAGTATTTCCGGCTTGAGATGTTCTTTAACTAACGACGCCTCGGGCTTAACGTCGCGATAAAAATAGATCGCGCTATCGGCTAAATTTTCCAACGTGGTGGCGCGCGGCTTTAGCAAATCGACGATCGCGTTGAGCTTGGCGTCGCCATCTTCAACGGCGCATTCGCGCATGCGCAATCTTGGCGCAACCCACTTCGCCAATTCAGCGGCACTCGCCTCTTTAAGATATTGCTGATTCAGCCAAGACAATTTTTCGCCATCGAAGCGCGCCGGTGAGCGGCTGATATTGCCGAGGTCGAACCACTCGACAAATTTTTCCATCGAGAACAATTCTTCATCGCCGTGAGACCAGCCAAGTCGCGCGAGATAATTCAGCAACGCCTTCGGTAGAAACCCTTCCTCTTCGTATTGCATCACGCTCACGGCGCCGTGACGTTTCGATAGGCGTTCACCATCGTCACCGAGAATCATCGGCACATGACCGAATGCTGGCAAGGTCGCGCCGAGCGCGCGGAAAATATTGATCTGGCGCGGCGTATTGTTGACGTGGTCATCACCACGAATAATGTGCGTCATGGCCATATCGAGATCGTCTACCACAACGCCGAAATTGTAGGTCGGCACACCGTCGGCACGCACGATAACCAGGTCGTCCAGCTCGCGATTAGCAATGGTTATCGGGCCCTTAACCAGATCGTTCCAAGTCACCTCGCCAGCATCGGGATTGCGGAATCGAATCAGTGGCAGCACACCGGCGGGCGGTGTTTTACCGGTTGCATTTTCGGGACGCCAGCGGCCGTCGTAGCGGGGTTTTTCACCGCGCGCACGCTGCCCCTCGCGCATGGCGTCGAGCTCTTCTTTGCTGGCATAACAGTGATACGCTTTGCCTCCATTTATCAAGCGCTCCGCAATTTCGCGGTAACGATCGAGCCGCTGCATTTGATAGAACGGACCTTCATCGTAGTCAAGGCCGAGCCAATCCATCGCATCGAGAATCGCTTGAGTTGATTCGCTTGTGGAACGCTCAATGTCGGTATCTTCGATGCGCAAAATAAATTTACCGCCATGCTTGCGCGCATACGCCCACGAATACAGGGCGGTGCGGGCGCCGCCGATGTGCAGATAGCCGGTCGGGCTGGGTGCGAAACGAGTGCGAACAGTCATCGACTATTTATGCTTAAAGGCGGGTTTGCGTTTTTCCACGAACGCCGCCATGCCTTCTTTCTGGTCTTCCGTAGCGAAGGTCGAATGGAACGTGCGGCGCTCGAACAAAACGCCTTCGGCAAGCGTCGTTTCATAGGAGCGATTGACCGATTCCTTCGCCATCATCACGATCGGCAACGATAAGTCGGCGATTTGTTGCGCGACCTTGATGGCCTCCTCGACGAGATCCGCCAGCGGCACGATACGCGATACCAGGCCGCTGCGTTCTGCTTCCTCTGCATCCATCATGCGACCCGTGAGCACCATTTCCATCGCCTTGGATTTGCCAACGAAGCGCGTCAACCGTTGTGTTCCACCCGCACCGGGAATCACACCCAGCTTGATCTCGGGCTGGCCGAACTTGGCATTGTCCGCGGCTAAAATGAAGTCACACATCATGGCCATCTCACAACCGCCGCCCAGCGCGAATCCGGCGACCGCCGCAATCAACGGTTTACGACAATGGGCAACGCGCTCCCAACCCTCGGTGATGTAATTGGAAAGATAGGTGTCCATGTAACTGAAATTCTGCATCACCTTGATGTCCGCGCCGGCGGCAAACGCTTTGTCGCTACCGGTAATGACCATCGCGCGAATGTTCTGATCCTTCTCGAAAATATCAAGCGCTTGGCCAAGATCCTTGACCAGCGCGGGCGACAGGGCATTCAGCGCTTGCGGACGATTGAGGCGGATGACGCCGACATTGCCGCGCGTCTCCACTAGAATATTTTCATAGTCCATAAATTTTCTCCGACGTTAAAAAGGTAAGCGATAGAATGACGCTATTTTAAAGCAAAGCCTCATCCAGACCTATGAGTTACAGCACCCTGCTATTTAGCATTGCCGACGGCGTCGCCGAAATCACACTTAATCGGCCGGACAAATTGAATAGCTTTAATCCCGACATGTTGGCGGAATTGCATCAGGTATTTCAGATCGTCGAAACCGATTCCGGCATTCGTGCGGTATTGATCACCGGCTCAGGGCGCGGCTTTTGCGCAGGCCAGGATTTGAATGTGCGCCAAGGTCAGCCGGGCGACAAGGGCGAACAAGTCCGCATGAGTCTGAATGAGCGTTTCAATCCCTTGATCCGACGAATTCATAGTCTGAGAAAGCCCGTTGTTGCGGCGGTCAACGGCATCGCTGCCGGCGCCGGGGCAAATCTGGCGCTGACCTGCGACATTGTGCTGGCGGGCGAATCGGCCGGATTTCTCCAAGCCTTCGTCAATATCGGGCTGATTCCGGATTGTGGTGGGAGCTACTATTTGCCACGACTTATCGGTTCGGCACGCGCAATGGCCGCAACGATGCTCGGCGAGAAAATCTCAGCAACGCAGGCGGCGGATTGGGGAATGATCTGGAAGGTATTGCCCGACGACCAACTAATGACAGATGCTCGATCCCTGGCTAAGCGATTGGCGTCTGGCCCCGGCGTGGCGCTGGGATTGATTAAACAAGCGATGCAGGTATCGGCTAACCACGATTTGCATCAGCAGTTAGACTGGGAGCGCGACGCCCAGGTCCTGGCGGCCATGTCGGCGGATTTTTCCGAGGGTGTCCAAGCTTTCCTGGGAAAACGTCCGCCACAATTCAAAGGGAAATAAAGCGCAAGCGCTTGGCTCTTCCGTTAAAACAGCATTTCCTTTGACATACCATTGCGCCGTAACACGCGCTTCAAGGCGGCCAATGCCTCAAGCTGAATTTGCCGCACGCGCTCACGCGTGAGTTTCATCGTCGTGGCCAACTCCTCGAGCGTATAAATGTCATGATCGTTAAGCCCAAAGCGACGCTCGATGACCCAGCGTTGTTTATCGTTTAATTGTTCCATCCACTCACGCACTCGACCGATCACTTCGTCACGTTGCAATAACTCTTCCGGCGCGATGCACTGGTCGTCGGCGATCGATTCCCCCAGCGACAAACTCGGATCAATATCCAGCGGCGCATCAAGCGACGCCATGCGTTCGTTGAGGTTCAACACGCGACGCACTTCTTCCACGTCCTTGCCCAACAACGAGGCCACATCTTCTGCCGTGGGTTCCGCTTCGCAGCGCGCTTCCAAGTGGCGCTTGGCGCGTAGGTAAACGTTGAGTTCTTTGATTATGTGAACCGGCAATCGGATCGTTCGCGATTGATTCATGATCGCACGTTCGACGTTTTGGCGAATCCACCAAGTGGCGTAAGTCGAAAATCGAAAACCGCGTTCCGGCTCGAATTTTTCCAACGCATGGATTAGGCCAAGGTTTCCCTCCTCAATCAGATCAAGCAGTGGTATGCCACGATTGATGTAGTGCTTAGCGATGTTGACCACCAGCCGCAGATTGTGCTCGATCATTTTTTGCCGTGCGGGAAAATCCCCTGCCTGCACTTTGAACGCAAGCTCGCGCTCTTCGGTAGCCGTCAATAGGGCGTTTTGCCCAATTTCGTTTAGGTAAAGTTGAGTCGCGTCGGCATGCCAATCACTGGCGGGTTCCGCGACCTCGGGCGCTTCAGCTTGCCACTCTTCTGCTTGTGGCGTTTCTACGGCTTCTTCGTCTTCGTCTAATTCTTGTTCAACTGGGTGGCTCATGATGACCTTTCGCTGGGCAAATATTTCGATGGATCAACGGGCTTCCCCAACCGGCGGATTTCAAAGTGCAACTTGACCGTGCCATTTTCAGCATCGCTGTTTCCCATTTCAGCGATCTTTTGACCCTTTGACACAGTCTGTCCCTCTTTCACCAAAATCGCGCTGTTATGCGCATATAGGCTTAGATGGCTCTTGTTGTGAATGATTACGATCATTTTTCCATAACCGCGTAAACTATTTCCAATGTAAGACACACGTCCATCGGCGCCTGCAACAACAGGCTGGCCGTGAACACCGGCAATATCGAGCCCCTTCGAACTCTCACTAAAACTTGAAATGATCTTACCATTTGCCGGCCAAACCCATTGTAAACTTTCGTTATCGATTGGCGCCGCGGGATTGGCCTCGCGCTTGGGCTCTGGGACAGGTTCGGGGCTAGTCGTGTTGCCTCGTTCGGTACTCTCACCGCGCTGTATTTTTTGTAGCGCCGCTTCCGAATAGGGAGTTCGGATCGCTTTTGGCTCGGATTTCAGCATTGCATCCGGCTGGTTTTCTTCTATTTTTGGCGCGGGCGGCGGTGGCAAGGTTACCGATTCAGCCGCCGGCTTACCCTCCGGCGGCGCATCAATACTAATCGGCAAGGCGGTGGCGCCGGGCTGTCCGCCCCGGGCGTTCGGCGAAGTTAGTTGCAACTCGATACCTTCCTTGATTGCATTCGCATTGGCCAGGTTATTCCAAGCGCCCAACTCTTGATAACTCAATCCATATTGTCGTGCGATGCTGTAAAGCGTTTCGCCTTTTTGCACAACGTGGGTTGTTGGTCGCGCGTCGGCGGGTTTTGCGGCAGGTGCTTTCGGGATCTCTCTGACGGGCGGCGAGGCGGGGCTAACGACTACCGATTTTGCCACCGGCGCGGGTGTGCGGTCGATCACCGGCGCACGCTGGGCGGTCACACATCCGGCCAGGGCGGCAGTGAAGACAATCGCTGGAAGAATGTTTTGAACGGACAAAATCATCGGTTTAAGCACGAATCGCTCCCGGTAGCAGCGGTACGAATTTAACCGCCTCCAGCTTGGTTTCGACCAGTCCTTGATCGGTATTCTCGACGACATACAGACACTGACTGTCCTGCCCTCTTGGAAATACGAGGCGTCCGCCGGGCGCAAGCTGCGCGAGCAATTCTTGCGGCGTTTCCAGAGCCGCCGCGGTCATCACAATGCCGTCGTAGGGGGCCGCCTCGGGTAATCCGTAACTGCCATCACCATGCTTGAAACGTACGTTATTGGTTTTGATCCCGCGCAAATTAGTGCGCGCCTTAATCAGCAACGCTTCGATGCGTTCAATCGAATACACTTCTTTGGCGAATCGCGCCAAGATCGCCGTTTGATAACCGCAACCGGTGCCGATCTCCAACACGCGTCCGAGTTGTCGCCCGTTTCGAACCAGCTCGGTCATGCGCGCAACGATGTAGGGGCTGGAAATGGTTTGGCTGAAGCCAATAGGAAGTGGCGTATCTTCGTAGGCGCGGCTTGCCAGGGCTTCATCGACGAACAAGTGGCGCGGCACTTCATACATTTGCGCGAGGACGCGTTCATCTTTAATTCCCGCCTCGCGAAGCCGATCGACTAGCCGTTGCCGCGTTCGCTGGGAGGTCATGCCGATGCCGATCTGACGTGCGGTCATGGCATTAGCCAATGCTTCACAGTGTCTAGCTGCGCGTAGTGAGTAAGGTCGATTTGCAGCGGCGTGATCGCCACACGATTTGCTTTAACGGCATAAAAGTCCGTACCCTCACCCGCGTCCTGCGCAGGTCCGGCTGCACCGACCCAATAAATGGTTTCTCCGCGCGGATTTTGCGATTTGACGATTGGCTCCGCTTTGTGGCGCTTACCGAGACGGGTAATTTCACGCCCACGCAATTCTTCGTATGGGATGTCGGGGACATTGACATTCAACAAGATCGGCTCGCGAAAAGGCCGGTCGCGAAATTGATTGACCATATCCACCGCGACTCTCGCCGCCGTATCAAAGTGATTGTTGCCCGCCGTCACCAGCGATATCGCGATCGACGGGATACCCAGCAAATAGCCTTCCGTCGCGGCCGCGACCGTGCCGGAATAGACCGTATCGTCGCCCATGTTCATGCCGTGATTGATGCCCGATACGACGATGTCGGGCATGTGGTCCAACAGACCGGTAACCGCCATGTGAACGCAGTCTGTCGGTGTGCCGTTGAGATGGAAAAAGCCGTTGCTTGCTTGACCCAATTTCAACGGACGATCCAAAGTGAGCGAATTGCTCGCGCCACTTCGATCTCGCTCCGGCGCGACGACGGTAATCTCCCCAATTGCGGCAAGCGCGTCAGCCAAATGGCGCAAGCCCGGGGCGAAGTAACCATCATCATTACTGAGCAAGATACGCATAGCTGCTTGAATCGATACCGAAGAAGAATTGCAAGTTGTACTAAATCAGATACTTGTATTGTACACGCTAGAAGCCACTTGAATATCGAAATCAGATTATTCCGGGCTTGAATTTTTACCACATTCGCACAGATGCCACACCGAACTCGTATAAAATAATCAGTGATGTTAAAAGAGTTCCATTACAAAATAGATTGGCGCAGCAAAAGCCATTTGCCTGGACATCATCGCAGCAGCCAATCGGGCGGCGGCTTGGAGTTTCGCGGCAATCTTCCGTTATTGGCGGCGCCGGATCCGCGCCGACTCGACATTCGCGCCAGCTTGTCGGATCCGTTCGAGCAATGGTATGTGCGCAGTTTTCGTCAGCGCAGCCAGGTTCCAGTCTATCTAATCGCGGATTTGTCGGCATCAATGGCATTTCAGGGGGTTAGCCTTAAGCTCGATATCCTTGCGGATTTTACCGAATCGCTTGCCTATTCAGTCCATCGTAGCGGGGATCGCTTCGCCTTTGTCGGGTGCGATAATACGCTGCGCGCCGATTTCCTTTTGCTGCCAACCCACGCACTCGGCGCAGGCCTAGACATCGCGCAGCGCCTGCGCTGCCTACAGCCAATCGGCAACTCGGCGCTCGGATTGCTCGAAGCTACGCGCTACTTATCGCTACAAAAGAGCTTGGTCTTTTTAGTTTCGGATTTTCACTTTGAGGACTCAACTCTCACCAGCCTGCTGCGTTCTCTCGCGGCGCATCACGTCTGCCCCATTGTTCTATGGGATCGCGCGGAATATCAACGCATGCCGCGTTTTGGCATCGTCGCGGTACAAGACAGCGAATCGGGACGCCGCAAGACCCTGCTATTGCGGCAGTCATTCCACGAACGGCTGCAAGCCGCGTTTGAATCGCGCCGCAAATGGTTGGTCGATTGCTTTCAGACGAACGCGATGCGCGCCTTGTTCATCGAAGACACCTTCGATGCCGAACGCATCACCGAGTACTTTTTCCACGTAGATCAAGCAAACGACGAGGTAACGGCATGAAACGCATTGGCGTTAATCTCGTATTACTTTTTTGTATCGCGGCAAACGCGGCGGCTGAAGTAGACATTACGGCACGGAATCCGCGACCATTTGGTTATGTGGTCGGCGATACGCTAGAGCAGGAACTGATCCTGACGGTAACGGGCGGCCAAACCCTGGACGAAAAAAAATTACCTAAGCCGGTGCGCCTAAACACTTGGCTCGAACTACGCAGCGTGAATGTAACGGAAATCGCGCGCACGGCCGGCAAAATATATCGTGTAAAACTGCTTTATCAGTTTCCCAACGCACCGATTGAAGTGCAAATGGTCGAACTACCGGCACAACGTTTTATTTTTTCCAAAGCCGACAATTTAATCGAAGCAAAATCGACGGAATGGCCCGTTACCATCGGCCCCATCACGCCGGAAGAAGAAGTGCTGGCAAGAGAAGGCCTAGAGGCGATGCGGCCGGATGTTGTTCCACAAGGTATCGACACCACGGGATTTCAGCATCGCCTGATCGCTTATGGCATGGCGCTGATTTCGCTGATCCTGTTTTGGTGCTATCGCTATTTCGGCATCCCTTACCTCGCAACACAGCGCCGGCCCTTTACCCGCGCCTACCGCGAGTTAGACCGACTTGCCAAGCGCCCCTCCTCTGTTGCGTTTTCTCAAGCGCTTGAGCACCTGCACCAAGCATTGAATGAAACAGCGGGGCGATCGTTGTTCGTGGAGAATATCGAGCGATTCCTAGCGCATCGCCCCATCCAATCGGATTTAGCCAACATGACACGACAATTCTTCCAGTTGTCACGGGACGAATTTTTTGGCGTCGGCGTGCCGGAGTCACAGCGCTCGCTGCGCTGGATGTTGGCCTTTTGCCGTGCTTGGCGCGATGTCGAACGCGGTGCGGCGTGAAGCTTGAATTCACCTATCCGCTGGTGCTACTGCTCCTACCGCTGGCGTTGCTGCCATTTTTCCGCACCGATCGCCAAGGGCTGAGCTACGGTTGGTTGCGGCTTTTACCGCGTGACGCACTTTCCGAAATTCTCGGGCTGGTACTAAAACTAATTGTTGCCGGCGCCATTGCCGCCGTGATCGTCGGACTGTCCGGCATCCATCGATCGGAAATCGCGATCGAGCGGGTCGGTCGCGGTGCGCAGATTGTAATGTTGTTAGATCGCAGCCGAAGCATGGACGAAGCCTTTAACCAAGGGCGAGTCAATCATGATCCAAGTAAGGTTTTTAACGAAGCACAACAGCGGGAAATCAAAGGTCGAGTTGCGCGGAAAATACTAGCGGACTTCGCGTCGAAGCGCCCGCAGGATATGTTCGGCATGGTCGGCTTCAGCGCTTACCCGATGCGCATCCTTGAGTTCACACAAAAGCAAGAAGTCGTCCAAGCGGCCATTCGCGCCGGTGACGTTGGTCGCGGCCTGTCGGACACCGACATCGCGCGCGGCTTGTTTGCCGCCCTAGCGTTCTTTGACAACCAACCCTACGCCGGTTCGCGAATTGTCCTTTTGGTTTCTGACGGTGGCGCGCGCATTGATGCCGTTACACGCGAAAAGTTAGCGAACTTGATGAAGCGCAACCGCGCCGGCCTGTATTGGGTCTACCTACGCTCGGTGAACAGCCCCAGTTTGTTCGGCGCCCCTGACGATGGCTTGGGCGGCATCGACGGCTCACCGGAAATTGCATTGCATGAATTCTTCAAATCCATCAAGACGCCTTATCACGCCTACGAGGCGGAGAATTCCAACGCCCTTCAACTTGCGATTCAAGATCTCAATCGTTTGGAAAACTTGCCTATCACCTTCAATGAAATCGTTCCGCGCCGCGATCTTTCGTGGGAGTGCTATTTGCTCGCGGCAACACTTCTAATCTTATTGCTCGCAACAAAATGCGTAGAGGTAAAAGCATGGCGCTAAGCGTAAAAATCTACCGCTCGTTGCGCTGGTTAGCGCTCGGACTGCTCGGGTTAGTGCTATTGGACGGCTACCGCTGGTGGCAAGCAGAACGCCTGAATGACGCCATCAAGGACGGCTCCATTGTCGCTACTCAGGGCACCCTACCGCCGCAGGCGCTGTTCGCCCAAGCTTTTTTCCAAGCGCAAAAGGGTGATCGTGAGCGCGCGATTGCACTCTATAAAAGCGTTGAAACCTCGCCCGACGCCTCACTTGCGCGCGCCGCTTCGTATAACCGTGCGAACGGTTATCTAACGAGGGCAATGGAATTTAGCGGTGGCGACAATCCGCACCTAGGCTTGCCTTTGGCGGAAATGGCAAAAGATGCCTATCGCGCGTTGTTGCGTATCGACCCAGGATATTGGGATGCAAAATACAACCTCGAACGTGCTCTGCGCCTGGTTCCCGATCCCGATGACAGCGACGACGCCGACCTGCCGCCACCGCAGCAATCCGAACGTGCCCCGACCACGATGCGCGGTTTCACGCTAGGGCTGCCGTGAAGCAAAAATGGAAGGCGATCCTTCGGGGCATTGATGGGCAAAGCCGTTGGCTTCTCGTCGCGCTGGGTTTGCTTGTGATCGCGCTGCTGCGCCCCACCCTCCCCTGGCAGCGCGATGTTTTCAACAGCATCTTTGTCATCGATGTATCCCAGAGCATGAATACCCGCGACTACCAAATCGATGAGAAGCCGGTGAGCCGAATTCAAGTCGTTAAGGATACACTGCGAAAATCCCTCGCCGAAATGCCCTGTGGATCGCGCATGGGCCTCGCCATCTTCACTGAATATCGCTCATTTCTGTTGTTAACGCCGGTCGAAGTCTGTAACAACTACGCGGAGCTTTCCTCATCCATCAGTCAAATCAGCGGCAAGATGGCCTGGGCCGGTGGCAGCGAGATTGCCAAGGGGTTAAATTGGGGGCTCAAGATGGCGGTGGCGGTTGAACCCAGACCGAGTTTAGTATTTCTAACCGACGGCCATGAGGCGCCGCCCATTAGCCTAAACCATCGTCCACGTATCGACGTAAAACCCGGCGAAGTTATGGGCATCTTGATCGGGGTCGGCGGCAACGAACTCTCTCGCATCCCAAAATTTGATCCCGACGGCAATGCCCTGGGCTATTGGCGGGCCGACGAAGTCGCGCAAATCGACGTTTACAGTCAGGGGCGAAGCAGCAGCCTGTCCGGGGAAACCACAGCGGGGAACGATCAACCTGGAGACGATGTAAAAAAACGCACGCCAACCGAACACCTCTCCTCACTAAAAGAGGCTTATCTGCAGCAGCTCGCCCAAGAAACGGGCTTGAGCTATGCGCACCTGACTTTGCCAACGAACTTGGTCAAGCTGTTGTCCGCCGGCGGCGTTGGCCAAAGCGCATCTGTTCCAACGCCGTTCGGGTGGCTTCCGGCGTTGTTGGCCTTAATGAGCTTAGTGGCCGTGTATTTCTCGCGGTCACGTTAGCACCCGCCCAGGAAATCCGCCGTGTTCAATTACCCAAAATCCCTTACCCGGCTAATCCTAGTCGGCTTGGTTCTGATCTTGCTGCCCCTGGCGTTCGCGTTTTATAACGTCGCGAGTAATTTGGAATTATTGGCAGGACGTGGACAACGTGCGGTATTCGAGGCCGTTCGCATCACACAAGACAGCCGATTGCTGATTCAGCGCATCACGGATATGGAACGCGTTACGCGTCAGTACTTGGTGGTCGAAGATCGCAAGCTATTGGACGGGTATTCCAAGCTCCACGACGAAGTGCAAACAGCCGCGAAAACCTTGAGCGCCCGCGCGCTCGATCTGGATCAACGGACGAAACTAACAGAACTGACAAGCGTTGAAAATCAGCTCTTTGAAAGGGTTCTAGGAACGTCGATTCCCCCCTTCACCGGCGAGCAAAGCATTGCTTTTTTCAGCAAACTCGATCAACTTGGAAAATCCATACTGGCGCAAAGCGATACCGTCATCGGCCGCGAGGCAGAGGCGTTGAGTCTGGCGTCCAATCGCGCTCGGGAAATATTATTGTGGCAACTGCTCGCGCCGATTCCGCTGGCACTGATCTTTTCTATTTTCTTCACCTTCCTTATCACCCGCCCGTTTCGCCAGATCTATACGGGAATCCGTCGCATCGGCGATGGTCAGTTGACGGTACCGATCGAAGTCAAAGGCCCGCAGGATCTGGTGGATCTCGGCAAGCGCCTGGACTGGTTGCGACAACGCTTATACGACCTGCAAGAACAAAAAACAAAATTCTTTCAACATGTGTCCCATGAACTCAAAACGCCGCTGGCGGCGTTGCGCGAGGGAAGCCAAATTTTAGTCGATGAAGTGGTTGGCAAACTAACGCCCGAACAGCACGAAATCGCCAGCATCTTGCAGCACAAAACCAATCAACTGCAGAAATTGATCTACGATCTGTTGAATCTAAGCGCGGCCGGCGCGGCCGAGGTACACAAGGGATTCCTGAAGTTTGAAAATTTCGATCTGAGACGTACGGTCACCGCCGTCGCGGAAGAACAGAAATTGGCTCTGCAGCGCAAGGAATTGCGATTTAATTTGATCAGTCCAGAAACGCTACCCATCCGTGCCGACGCTGAAAAAATTCGAATCGTAATAGACAACTTGTTATCCAACGCGATCAAATTCTCCCCGCAAGGGGGAGCGACTATAATAAACCTCCGGCAACACGGCAGTAACGTGACCATCGACATTTCGGATCAAGGTCCCGGTATTTCGGAACGGGATCGGGATCGGGTTTTCGAGGCCTTTTATCAGGGGCGGACACCGCAACAAAATGCCAGTGAGGGAACTGGGCTGGGGCTTGCGATAATTAAGGAGTTTGTTTTGGCCCACAATGGGCATGTAGAAATTGTACAAAATAGCATGCCGGGCGCTCATTTTCGGGTGACCCTGCCGCAAAACCGCGAGGGTTAAAGTGAAAATAATTTGGAATGTAGGGCTGGCTGTTGGGATGACGGCGATGCTATTCGCAGGTTGTACTAACAACCTGCGCAATGCCAACGACAAATGCAATACCAGTCAATCGCCGTTCGAAAAGAATGCGGAGTGCGTTCCGATTGTCGAAACGGTCCTCCCCGCGCCGGGCATTAAGAGCCAAGCCGATGCACTGATCGACTATTACCTCACCATGCGCAAAGCGCCGAAAGAGAAAATAATGAAGGAGTACGCGGAGGCGAACCGCGTGACCCCAACCACACTTAACGCATTCAACCGAATCAAGCTCGCTTTGCTATTGAGTTTACCGGTTACGGGCTTACAAGACTCCGCGCGGGCACTAAACTTGCTTCAGGAAACGATGAAGGAGGAAAAGGAAGATGAGGTTGCGCTGAGAAATCTTGCCAATGTTCTTCAGGCTCAGTTCTCAAAGGAGTCGCGCCACGATGAAAACATGCAGCGTGCACGTGATGATCAGAAGCGCTTGGAATCCCTTGCGGCGAAACAGGATGAAGCCATTCAAATCCTAAATGCCAAATTGAAAGATGAGCAGAAACGCTATGATACGTTGCAAACCTCGAGTCAGACTAAGCAGGAAGACAGTAGCCAAACGATATCCATACTGGCGCAAAAACTGAAAGACGAACAAAAGCGCGCTGATAACTTGCAACAAAAACTCGACGCATTGACGAATATTGAAAGAACGCTAATCGAGCGCCAGCAACAGGGGAAGCCTGAACCAAAAAAATGACAATCGCCGCTAAACATAAAATTCTGTTGGTAGATGACGACATCGAACTCTTGCGGTTGCTTTCGATCCGCCTGACGGGTGCCGGTTATGACATCACGGCCGTTGACAGTGCACAGAAGGCGCTCGCCTGCCTCGCCCATTCGCGGCCCAGTTTGGTCATCACTGATTTGCGCATGCAGGGCATGGACGGCATGGCGTTATTCGCGGCAATTCATCAGAACAATCCTGCGTTACCGGTGATCATCCTCACGGCCCATGGCACTGTCCCGGACGCTGTCTCGGCGATTCGTCGCGGCGTATTTGGGTACCTTACAAAACCATTTGATAGCAAGACGTTATTGGGTCAAGTTGAGAAAGCACTGTTAGTTGGAGGTCATGCCACACGCTCTGAAAGTGGCGATGAAAGCGCGCACTGGGCGAGTGAAATCATCACTCGTAGCGCCAAGATGCAAGATCTCCTTAGCCAAGCGCGGTTGATGGCCGAAAGCGACGCGAATGTGTTTATCCATGGTGAGAGCGGTAGCGGCAAAGAGCTGTTAGCGCGCGCAATTCATCGCGCCAGCAAGCGTCGCGACAAGCCGTTTATCGCAGTGAACTGTGGCGCGATTCCTGAGCCACTGCTTGAATCCGAATTGTTCGGCCACATGAAGGGCTCATTTACCGGCGCAATGCGCGATCACCCCGGCCTATTTCAAGCGGCCAACAAAGGCACGCTATTTCTCGACGAAATTGGCGATATGCCATTGTCTTTACAGGTGAAATTGCTCCGCGTTCTGCAAGAGCGCGAGGTGCGGCCGGTCGGCTCAACGACCAATATCGCCATTGACGTACGAATCATTTCGGCGACCCACCGTAACCTGGAAGAGGCGCTTGCCGCAGGGACATTCCGTGAGGATCTGTATTACCGCCTCAACGTCGTCTCCTTGCTGTTACCGCCTTTGAAAGATCGCCGCGAGGATATTCCTATGCTCGCCGTGCATTTTCTTGAGACGTTGAATAAACGCTATGAAAAACAAGTGAATGGTTTTGCGCCGGAGGCGATGGAGCAGTTAGTTTTGGCGCCCTGGCCGGGGAACGTTCGACAATTGTATAACATTGTGGAACAGACACTGGCGCTGTGTACGACCAACATTATCCCGGTCGCACTGGTGCAAAAATGTTTGCAAAGCGATTCGGCGATGGTGCCATCCTTTGAGGAAGCGCGGCGACATTTTGAGCGTGAATACCTCGCTCAACTGCTAAAGATCACCAACGGCAATGTCAGCCAGGCCGCACGGCTTGCCAAGCGCAATCGCACCGAGTTTTACAAATTATTGCAGCGTAACGAACTCAACCCTGCCTCATTCAAAGCATTGACCTGATGTCGCCGTCCGGCGACGTGCATTTCAGCTTCTAAACAGTTACTTAGCGTTTCCCGCGTGGTTCTTGTCGCCATTTAGAGACGGAATGCTCGTGGTTTTCGGTTCTCGAACTCGCGACAATTCAAGGAATATTATATTAATCTATTGTTTATTAACGATAAAAATTAGTTGGCATAGCACTTGCTTCAGTGAATGTGAACACCTCACGGTTACGCAACATGCAAGGCGTTGGCGCTTAACTGTAAACTGATTTGACGGAGAGTAAATGAACAACGAGTGCCAAAATCTTTGCCCGAATTGCCAGTATCGCACGGTAGAATTCGTCATATCGTTTAGCGGATCAAATCGAGTCACCTCGGGCGACGTTTGCGGACTTGATTTACCCGGTTATCCAGAAAAATCCAACTGTATCGGCTTCGAACCCAAGAGTGGCAATCGGGCATCAATGCCTAGCGCCACGGGTTATCCGGTTGGCAATGTATCGATGGAAATATCCGCGTTTAACGCCTAACTACCTCTCAACGTTTTTCTAACGGGAATACCGCTCCAGCCTCGGTATTCCCGCTTTTTTTTCTAGTTTTCAAATTCCCCAAAAGGTCTGCCAGGATGCAATAGGGATGCGGCTGTCCACGCATGCCATGCCACGAGCCAATAGGGATAAGGCGTTCAGCCTAGTCTCAAAAATCAGAGTAAAACCACTCGCCGCGAGCTTAGGCTACGCGAGATCGGCGCCTTTCATCGCAACTAAACACGCAGCGTAATGCGCGTCATTTTTTAACGCGAGATAACGTGCGGCGCCGCGCCCCCGCATGCGCTCAAAGCGGGCGATGGATTCGACTTCAACCGCAAGGTTAAGCCCGGACAAAAGCCGGTCGGCCTGTTCACTGTTATTACACAGCAACACCATATCGCAACCCGCCGCCAGCGCCGATGCCGCACGTTCGACCACGCCACCGGCCGTGCTCGCGCCCTCCATCGACAAGTCGTCGCTGAATATAACGCCTTCGAAGCCCAATTGATCACGCAAGATATCCCTCAGCCAAAATGAGGAAAACCCGGCTGGCAGTGCATCCACATCGGGATAAATCACGTGGGCCGGCATCACCCCGCCCATGCCGGCGCGGGCGAGTTCTCGGAATGGAATCAAGTCATCGCGTTCGATGTCCTCGTAGGCGCGATTGTCGATCGGAACTTCGTGGTGCGAATCGCCGCGCACAAAACCGTGGCCGGGGAAATGCTTGCCGACCCAGCCCATCCCCGCCGCGGCAAAACCGGCGATCAGTTCGCGCGCCAATTCAGTCACGATGAACGGATCGCGATGGAAGGATCGATCCCCGATCACCGAGCTTTCGCCATAATCCAAATCCAACACCGGCGCGAAACTGAAATCCACCGCATGCGCTAACAACTCCGCACCAATGACGTAGCCGGTTTTTTTTACTAACTCTTTCGCCTTGGCTGGGTCTTGATCCCACAGTTGGCCAAAGGTGCGCATCGGCGGAATCGTCGTAAATCCATCTCGGAAGCGCTGCACGCGCCCGCCTTCGTGATCCACCGCGACTAACAGCGACGGCGTTCGCAACGCGCGAATGCTCTGGGTCAACGCCAGCAACTGCTGCGGCGATTCATAGTTACGCGCAAACAAAATAATGCCACCCACCAGCGGATGGCGCAGCCGTTCGCGATCCTCTGCCGTGAGCTCCAGCCCAGCAACGTCGATCATCACCGGGCCCATTTACCTAGTCTCCAAGATCACGAATGCGACGGCCGTATCCTGCTCGTCGGTGATTGAAACATGGCTGCCGACAATGCCAAGCTCGCCCATGCAGCGCTGCAAATCCGCGTGCGGGTCGATCACCGGTTTGCCGCGTGCATCGTGGCCGACGGCGATGTAACACCAGGTCACCGGCTTGCGAATCCCCGTGCCCATGGCTTTGCTAAACGCTTCCTTCGCGGCGAAACGCTTCGCCAAAAATCGTGTTTTCATTTTATGTGCGTCGAATTCGATAAGTTCTTGTGGCGCCAAAATCCGCTCGGCGAAACGTCGACCGTATTGCGTAAATACGCGTTCGATACGATGCACGGCAATAATATCCGTGCCAATGCCATAAATCATTACGCCATTCCGGCGGCGTGGGTCATCAGCGCTTTCATTTCGCGCACCGCTTCGCGCATGCCGATAAACACCGCGCGGCTGACGATGGCGTGGCCGATGTGTAACTCACGCACACCAACCAGGCGAGCCACGGGCTGTACATTGAAATAGTTGAGCGCATGACCGGCGTTAAAACGCATGCCTAAATCACGAATCGCGTTCCCGGCGCCGACGATTTTTTCCAACTCCGTAACCACCGCCCCGCTCTCCGCATCGCGACCGTGCTGGTGAAACGCATGGGCATAGGGCCCCGTATGCACCTCACAAACTTTCGCACCGATACGCCGCGACGCCTCCACTTGCTTAAGATCCGCATCGATAAACACGCTCACGACGATGCCCGCCAAGGCCAATGTCGTGACGATTCCCTTCAGCCGCACCTCTTGGGCGGCGACATCCAGCCCACCTTCCGTGGTAATTTCATGCCGACCTTCCGGCACCAACATCGCCATCTCCGGCTTAATTCCACAGGCGATTTTCACCATTTCGTCGGTGGCGGCCATTTCCAAATTGAGCTTAATGTGAGTGAGCTCGCGCAGACGGCGCACGTCTTGGTCTTGAATATGCCGCCGGTCTTCGCGCAGATGCACGGTAATGCCGTCCGCGCCGCCGAGATGGGCCTCCACCGCGCCCCACACCGGGTCCGGCTCATAGGTACGCCGCGCCTCGCGAATCGTGGCGATGTGATCGATGTTGACGCCAAGTTGAATCATAGTTCTTGTAAGTCTCGCAAAAGTTGCCTCGTTTGTAATTCTTGTTGACCCAAATGATGCTTGATCTGCATGCGCAACAGTTGTTTGCTTTCCGCCAAGGTGTGCGGATCGGAGAAATCTTCACGCTGTAAATCGAGCAACGTCTTGCCACGAAATTGTACCTGGTTTCCATCGCCGCGCCCCACCATCGGGCCGCGATCGGGGATGTAACCATAAAAATGCTCCGCCACAATCGGCGCATCGGAACCGGGCTCGTGATCGAGCACCAACCCATAACCCAGCTCACGCAACAATCCAAGCTCAAAGCGACGCAACACCACGGGCAAATCTTGCTGCCTGCTCGAATCCATCAGCGACTGAGCGTAGATGTCGAACAGCGTTTCGTGTGGATCGTCGCGTGGCAACAATTTCAACAACAATTCATTCATATAAAACCCGCACAGTAACGCCAAGCCCTGCAACATCGGCTGGCCACCGCGCCACTCCGCTTTATGCATCGTGCGCGGCTCGTTCTTGCCCGACCAGGAGAGTTCCAACGGCTGAAACGACAGCAACTGCCCGCGAATCGCCGAGCGTGGCCGTTTCGCGCCACGGGCGACCAACGCGATGCGACCGGCGTGACGACTCAACGCCTCGACAATCAAGCTGGTTTCGCGATAGGGATAAGTATGTAAGACAAACGCCGGCTCGTTATTGCGCAGCGTCGATTCCGATTGGGCCATAGTGGGATTTTACCCGTACCATCACCAGGGCCTCAATTTCTTAGCGCATGGGCTGGAAAGGCGCATGGATATTGGCTTCCAAACCATGTCATGCCAGGAGGCAAGCGTGAAGCGGTTATCAGCCACTTCATCTGCTAAAGAACGGGGAGCGAGGATTCTACGTTGCTAGCGTAGTGTTTCGCACTCGGCGTTTGTCAAAAAAATAGGCAGGGACGGTCGCCCCTGCCTATTGATCTAACACTTGTTAGTTACGGTTGCGTGCAAATGATCTTCGTTACCGGACCGCTTCCGCGATGGCCGGGATTGGGCCCGTAGGCACCGTCATGACGCACTAG
>JANNMV010000137.1:0-2283 GCA_031398205.1 Pseudomonadota bacterium
GGATCGTCGTACGGATGAATAAAAGTCAGGTTACGCTTTTTGCCGAGCGCAACGGCATGGGTGTAGGCCTCGCTGTAGGATTCGCCCTGCAAAATGACCTGCGCGCCGCGCCCGGTGACCGCGGCGATCTTGATTTGCGGCGTGGTGACGGGCATGACGATGGTCGCCGTCGCGCCCAAACGCTGCGCAGCGAGCGCCACGCCTTGCGCGTGATTGCCCGCAGAAGCAGCAATGACGCCGCGTTTCAACTCATGAACAGTGAGCTTGGACATTTTGTTGTAGGCGCCGCGCAGCTTAAACGAGAACACCGGTTGTAAATCTTCGCGCTTCAGCAGTAGATTATTATGTAGGCGTAGCGACAAACTCGCGGCGAGGTCGAGCGGGCTCTCGATCGCCACATCGTAAACGTTGGCGTTGAGGATTTTTTCTAGATAGTCGATTTTCATAGGAGAAAAAGCAGCGTTTTCGCGGGATTGGTTCAAGCTTATCAGAGTTCGCCCAAGCGCACGGCGATTGTATATTCCGGTGCTTGGCGTTATTCTCCTTGTTAGAAACTACCTGTTACCTTGAGAAAATGTCGCACGACGACTTAAAACAACAGGCGGCCAAGGCCGCGCTGGACTACGTGACCCACGGCGCCATCGTCGGTGTGGGCACCGGTTCGACGGCGAATTTTTTCATCGCTGAATTGGCCAAGATCAAGCACAAAATCGACGGCGCAGTTGCGAGCTCGGAAAAAACCGCAGCCTTGCTCAAGCAAGCGGGCATTCATGTTTTTGATCTCAACAGCGTGCACGATATGCCGATCTACGTCGATGGCGCGGATGAAATTACGCAACACCTGCACATGATCAAAGGCGGCGGCGGTGCGCTGACGCGGGAGAAAATCGTCGCGGCGGTGGCGACGAAATTCATCTGCGTCGCTGATGAAAGCAAGCTGGTGGGCGTGCTCGGGAAATTTCCGCTGCCGGTGGAGGTCATCCCGATGGCGCGCAGCCACGTCGGCCGCGAAATGGTGAAACTCGGCGGATCGCCGGCGTTACGCGAGGATTTCAAAACCGATAACGGCAATTTGATTCTCGACGTCTACGATCTGAATATGACCAATCCGGTGGAATTGGAATCGACCATCAACCAAATTCCCGGCGTCGTCACTTGCGGGATTTTCGCGCGGCGCGGGGCGGATGTGCTCTTGCTGGGCACGGGTAATGGACTGAAGACCTACAATAAATAGCATTCCGTCATGATTTTGTCATGAACGAGGCGTAATTTTGCGCTGGAATACGGAGAAACTGACTTGACTCAAACCGAACACATTTCTAAACAGTTCGACGCCGATTTAGAACGGTTGCGCGCCAGCGTCCTGCAAATGGGCGGGCTGGTCGAGCAACAGATTGAGCATGCGTTGCATTCCTTCACCACGGGCGACATGCGATTGGCGGATCAAGTGGTGGAAAAAGATAATCATGTCAACGCACTAGAGATTTCCATCGACGAAGATTGCACCAACATCATCGCGCGGCGCCAGCCCGCGGCAGGCGATTTACGCATGGTGATGACGGTGATCAAGCTCATCACGGATATCGAACGCATCGGCGACGAGGCCGATAAAATGGCGCGCATGGCGAAATTGGTTCACACCACGGATCGGCTGCATGCACCGCGGCTGGCGGATATCAACCACGTAGCGCATCTGGCCCTCGATATGCTGCGTAAAGCACTGGATGCCTTCGCCCGGCTGGACACGAAAACCGCGATTCAGGTGATGCGCCAAGATGATCTGGTGGACGATGCATACCGCGCGATTTTGCGGCAACTGCTGACCTTCATGATGGAAGATCCGCGCACGATTTCTGCGTCCCTGGATATTTTATTTATCGCCAAAGCCATCGAGCGCATCGGCGACCATTCGAAAAATATGGCGGAGCACATCATTTACCTGGTGAAAGGTAAAGATGTTCGCCACGTCAGTTTGGAACAAATTGAGAAGGACGCGTCGCTGTAGATTGTCGCAATAGCCTGCCTGTAGAGCCAATAGCAGCGCGCCTCACGCGCTATGCAATGCCGGGAGCCAATGTCCAGGGGCTGGCCTCGGGCCACGGGGCTTCTGGCGCAGGTCACCACACAAAGTAATTGATTGGACGGACTGCGCATTTGCCGGATAATGGCGGCGATTCGCGCCCTGCTTCATTATCTCCGCCCTCATCCATGATCAATTTACGTAGCCTTACCCTCGCGCGCGGCAACAAAGTGCTGCTCGACGCGGTCGATGTGACCTTTCAG
>JANNMV010000208.1:0-1888 GCA_031398205.1 Pseudomonadota bacterium
CGCTGCGAGGCGTTGCGCGATGTAGTTGGCATTCAGAATTGCGACGCATGAAGCTTGCAACAATCCCGCCGCACCCATTAGGGAAATATAAGCATAACTGATCGGTAACACGCCGGCGCTTCCCCACGGGGTGGCCGACACTGGGCCGACTGGGCTGGGCGTCTCACCGATGACCGCCAGCGCCGGCAAAAAAGAGGCTAAATGCTTTCGCACCGCAATAGGCCCGACGCCGGGGCCGCCACCGCCGTGGGGGATGCAGAACGTCTTGTGGAGGTTTAGGTGACACACGTCACCGCCGAATTTTCCCGGCATGGCCAGGCCGACCAGCGCGTTCATGTTGGCGCCGTCGATATAGACCTGACCACCGTGTTGGTGAATGACCGCGCAAATTTCTTCAATCGCCGCTTCGAACACGCCATGGGTTGACGGATAAGTGATCATCAGCGCGGCGAGATTCACGCTATGCCGTTCCGCTTTGGACTTGAGATCGGCGACATCGACGTTACCGTTCTCGTCGCAGGCAATGACTACGACATCGAGCCCCGCCATGTGCGCCGACGCCGGGTTCGTGCCATGGGCAGAGCTCGGGATAAGACAGATATTGCGCTGCGCTTCGCCGCGCTGGGCATGAAAGGCGCGGATGGCGAGCAAGCCGGCATATTCGCCCTGGGCGCCCGAATTGGGTTGCAACGACACGGCGTCAAAGCCGGTGATTGCGCACAGCATCGTTTCCAGCTCGCCTATGAGTTGTTGGTAACCCTGGGCCTGATCCCGTGGCGCGAACGGATGGATTGCACTGAAAGCCTCCCAAGTGATCGGCATCATCTCGGTAGTGGCGTTTAACTTCATGGTGCAGGATCCGAGCGGAATCATGGCGCGATCAAGCGCGAGGTCTTTGTCCGACAGCGATCGCATGTAGCGCAGCATTTCCGTCTCGGAACGATGGTTGTGGAAAACCGGATGCGCCAGGTACGGCGTGGTGCGGCTTAGGGGAGGGGGGATTTGATGTGTAACGCTAGCGTCGATTTCGGTCAGCTTGAAGTCGAATGTTTCTTTCGCCGCGAATATTTTCCACAGAGCCTCGATGTCGGCTCGCGTCGTGGTTTCGTCCAGTGAAAGGCCTATCGTTGAGTCATCGACATGACGTAGATTTATTTTGTGCTTTAGCGCGGCGGCATGAATCGTTTCGGTACGTGTTCCTGTCGCAACGATAATCGTATCAAAGAAGCCCTTAGTCTTAACCTCGCAATCCAGCCTGCGCAGACCCTCGGCGAGCACGGCGGTTAAACGGTGAATGCGTTCGGCGATAGTCTTGAGTCCTGCTGGGCCATGGTACACGGCGTACATGCCGGCAACGACCGCGGGCAGCACCTGGGAGGTGCAAATGTTGCTAGTCGCTTTCTCGCGACGGATGTGTTGCTCGCGGGTCTGAATGGCGAGACGATAGGCCGGGTTGCCATGGCTATCGAGCGACACGCCCACCAATCGACCCGGCATGGCGCGCACAAATGCCAGCTTCGTGGCCATATAAGCGGCGTGGGGGCCACCATAAGCGAGTGGCATGCCAAAACGTTGCGTGGTGCCTACAACGATGTCGGCATTGAACTCACCCGGGGGCGTGAGCAGCGTGAGGCTCAACAGATCCGCGGCGATGGTGACGAGGGCGCTCGCGTCATGCGCGGCCGCAACGGTATCGCGGTAGTCGTAAATCTCGCCATTCGAGGCAGGATATTGCAGCAGAACGCCGAAGACCTGTCGCTCACCGAAACCACGGCGGTGGTCGCCGACGATGATTTTCACGTCCGCTGCGTTAGCGCGGGTGCGCACCACCGCGATGGTCTGTGGATGACAATCTTGCGATACAAAAAACACCCTGCTATCGCTCTCG
>JANNMV010000219.1:0-2192 GCA_031398205.1 Pseudomonadota bacterium
TAGGGTGGATCAAAGCGCGAAGCGCTGGATCCACCACACCCGTGGCTACGAGCAGTGCGCTTTGATGCGCCTGGTGGATCCGCTGTGCTTGATCCACCCTACAACGCCTTGCCAGGTTCATGGAGTGTGAGCAGTATCGGCCGCGCCGATACAGGCAGCTCGCAATGACGTGTCGGGTTAATCCCATGGGCAAGATCAACTTATGCTGAGCACCTATTGGCTGCGCCGCTTATTCTGGGCCATTCCTACGTTGTTCGGCGTTGCACTGATCGTGTTCGTTTTATTGCGGGTGGCGCCGGGCGATCCCATCGCCATGCTAATTCCTCCCGGCGCGCGGGCGCAAGACATTGCTAATTTGCGCGAGTTCCATGGCCTCGACAAACCGATCTGGCAACAGTTCGTTATCTGGCTTGGCGCCGTGGCACAGGGTAATTTTGGCAACTCCATCGGCTTGCGCGAGAATGTTTTATCGTTGGTGCTTTCGCACTTGCCGGCGACGTTGGAGTTGGCTTCCCTGGCGATTACGATTGCGCTGACGCTCGGTGTTTTGTTTGCCGTGGCAAGCGTGTACTGGCGCGGCCGCTGGCCCGAATCCATGGTTGACATCTTCTGCGCCGTGGCGCTGGCGATTCCCGATTTCTTGTGGGGCCTGACTTTTATTTTGGTATTGGGCGTGCTCGTGCCCGTGATGCCGATCTCGGGCCGCTTGGATCCGGCGCTGGATTTCAATCCCATGACCCAATTCTTTTTGGCTGAGAGCTTGCTGCGCGGCGAGTTACGCGTATTCGCCTCGCTGATTTCCCATTTGATCTTGCCCGCGCTGGCTTTGGCCCTGCCCCTGGCCGCCATGATCGCGCGGGTCTTGAAAAATTCGCTGAATGAAGCGATGAATCAAGATTACATCCTGCTTGCCCGTGTTAAAGGGTTCACGCGCTCGCGAATCATCTGGCGCGAGGCGCTGCGTAATGCGCTGATACCCACTGTCGCGTTAACCGGCGTGCAGTTCACATTTCTCATTGGCGGCACGGTGTTGATCGAATATATTTACGCCTACCCAGGCATCGGCAACATGGCGATTGGCGCGGTGATTCAGCGCGATTTGCCGTTGATACAAGGACTCGTTTTGACGTTTGCGGTGTTATTCATTGCGATTAATTTTCTGATTGACGCGAGTTACCACTGGCTTAACCCGCGAGTGCGGCAGCGATGAATCGTTTTGCCTGGAACAAGCAACTTTTCTTCGGCCTCATTGTGCTCGGCTTGATGCTGCTCGCCGCCGTCGCCGCGCCCTGGCTGTCGAGCCACGATCCGCTGGAGCAGGATTTGATGAACTCTTTTGCCGCGCCGTTTTGGCATAGCGATTACGACGGAAATTTCGCCCTCGGGGCCGACAGTTTGGGTCGCGATGTCTGGTCACGTTTATTGCATGGCGCGCGCATCGCGCTGGTCGTGGCCTTTGTTGCCGCGTTCCTCGCGGGTTTGCTGGGAACCGCGCTGGGCTTGGCGGCGGGCTATTTCGGCGGCAAAACCGACGCCGCCATTTCGCGGCTGGTGGAGATCTGGATGAGCTTCCCGCCGGTGTTGCTTTCCATCGTCCTCGCCGCCGTCATCGGGCCTGGATTACTGACCGTGATCGTTGCCATCGTCGTCATAGACTGGACGCGCTTTTGCCGCATCGTGCGCGCCGAAACCCTGGCGCAACGGGAACTCGATTACGTCACCTCCGCCGTCACCATTGGTTTAAAGCCCATGCAAATCCTGTGGAGCGAAATCCTGCCCAATATCGCACCACTGTTGCTGGTGTTATTCAGCATGGAGATGGGCATTGCCATTGTCGTAGAGGCCATCTTGAGCTTTGTCGGATTGAGCGTGGCCTCTGGCGCCGCCACTTGGGGAGGCATGATTTCCGAAGGTCGGTTGTACGTCAATCAAGCGTGGTGGCTGATGGCGTTGCCAATGTTGTGCATCATCGTCGCGGTGCTGGGGATGAATGCATTGGGCGATGGCTTGAAACGCGCGCTCGACCCAAGCGAAAAATCACCGTGACCATACTCGACATCAATTCCCTCTACCTCGACATCGGCCAGCCCATCCTGCGCGGCGTGTCGCTGCAGATCAAAGAGGGCGAAGTGCATGGCCTAGTCGGTGAGTCCGGCGCGGGTAAATCCCTGGTCGGAAAATGCGTGCTGGGA
>JANNMV010000254.1:0-7650 GCA_031398205.1 Pseudomonadota bacterium
TATCTCCACCTATCGCATAAAAGAACTGTTTTTGGGGTAGGCAAAATATCGGAAATACAAAACAAATCGTTTGTAGCGCATTCTGAGCGGTCACTATTTTTCCCCGAAGCCAAACATATCGAATTTCAACAAACTGCTAGGGCCATTGAGGTTGTCCATGACCAGATGGACGCGTTGTGCAGTAGCATAAACTTGTTCGAGCCGATACTGGACGAAGGCCACGAAATCGACCTTGGCGCGATGGTCGGTGACCAAGACCGTGCGCCGCCCGCCCTTGGGCTCCACCGCCACGAACAGATTGCACGTGCCCGCGCGCACGTATTCGTAATCCCGCCGCTCTGGCATCCCCGCACGCATGGGCAGAGGGGCACGGGATTCCTCGATCAATTGCTTGCTCTTTTCGTCCAGGCAAACAACAGGATGCTCTGCGCGAAAAGGAAGAGCATACAGATCGAGCAAACCATACATTCGCTGTCGATACTCTGCCGTCAGCTTGCCGATGCACCACATCAGCTTGCGCCACGGTTTGAGGCAGTTTTTTTTAGCAGCCGGCGCACTGTCTCGCGGCTGATAGGGCCAATCCCTGCCTGCGCTTGTGCGGCCTGCTCCAGCAATACAATCGTCCAATGCTTGGCCCCTTTGGGGGGTGCCGAGCACGCCAAGGCGGATACTTGCGCCTCGACGTCGGTATCGTACTGGCGAGGCTTGCCCGGGCGCGCGACATCGTGCAGCGCGTATTGCGCGCCGCCCTCCAGATATGCGGCTCGTGTGCGCCAAATGAGCATCGGCCCGACGCCGAGAACCGCCATGATCTGGGCCTGCGCAACGCCTCGATCAAGCGCAGAAAGAATATGCGCCCGATTGACTTCGCGCGCATGGTGCAAGCCCTTCGTCCGGTATGATTCAATCAATTCGCGATCCTTAGGGGTAAGGCGTAATTCGGTCTGTCGCATGGCCAACACCTCATCTTGGGGTGGATATGCGACAGTATAAAGTATATATCGTTATTTATGTGTTAATGTACTAGGTTACTTTGCTTACGAAAGCGCAGCGCCTACGGCATTGACATAAATCGCGTAGATCGACGTGCTGCCGGTCATGAACAATCGATCGCGTTTCGTACCGCCAAAAACCAGATTGGCAATCATTTCTGGTGTGTGCAGGAATGCCAATAATGTTCCATCGGGCGCGTGAACGCGCACACCGTTGGTGTCCGATCCGCCCCAGCCCCAACCGCACCAAACGTTGCCGTCGGTGTCGCAGCGCATGCCATCGGTGAAGCCCGGCGCGAAGTCAGCGAATTGCTTGCCGCCAGTGACGCCGGTACCCGAGCTATTGACGTCGAATACAGTGACGTCGGCCGCGTACGGGCCATCGGTCGCGCCGGTATCAACGAAGTGGTTTTTCAAGATCGATAAACTGGGTTGGCTTACCGCGTTCCATGACGTGCTTCTCCTTAAAAAATTTTTTGGCTAACAGCCTCTGCACGACCTAAGCGACCCAAATGAGTGGGTGGCGACGCAGCCTAAACATTACTCGGGATGTCGCAACGGCGGTGTGTCTTGCAGCATAGCATTGTTCGTGCGCCCGTTACGCTGTGGATTACAGACCGCGCCGGAAAGAAAAACGCCCACTCGAATTCGAGTGGGCGCCGAATAACTCCGTAGTGGAGTGTCGTTTCTCCGAGGGATCACCCCGGAGAGGTTTGCTTTACACGCTCAACTGGTTGCCCAGCGGCAGTTCACGGATACGCTTGCCGGTAGCGGCAAACACTGCGTTGGTGAACGCCGGTGCAAACGGCGGCACGCCGGGTTCGCCCACACCACTCGACGGCACATTGAGGCCGTGCGGAACGATATGGGTGCGAACGTCCATCGCGCCTTCGCCGATACGCAGTACTTGGTAGTCGTTGAAGTTGCTTTGCTGGACGCGACCATTTTTGAACGTGATCTGCGTGAGCTTCGCAATCGAAAGGCCCATGACTGCGGCACCTTCAATCTGCGACGCGATACGCTCCGGGTTGACATGGAAACCGCAGTCGATGGCGGTGTCGACGCGCGGCACGCTAACGTTGCCCTTGTCGTCCACAGCCACTTCGACCACCGTTGCGACATAGCTTAAGAAGCTACGCTGCACGGCGATACCCAGGCCATGACCTTTTTCCATCTTTCGGCCCCAACCGGCTTTTTCAGCGGCGAGCTTCACGACATTGGCCATGCGACCGGTGTCGATTGGATAAGTCTCGAACGGATCGCCATAGTTCCACACTTCGCTGGTGGTGGTCTTGCGCGGATCGACGATACGAGCCGGGCCGATCATTTCCAGCAGGAAGTCCTTTTGGTCCTTTTTCTGTTCAGCAGCCAACTCCGCCACCATGGACTGCATGGCAAAGGCGTGCGGAATGTTGTTCACGGAACGGAACCAACCGATACGGGTGTGTGCTTGCGCTTCGCCGGTTTCCAGGCGCAGGTTGGCGACGTTAAACGGTGTATCGATCAAGCCCAAGCCCAGTTCCAGCGCGCTTTCGCGTTTCGGATCGGGCATGAAGTTCGACATCAAAGAAGGCGAGACGCTGCGTTGACGCCATGCAATGACTTTGCCATCTTTGTCCAAACCGGCGGTGACATGCTGGTAGGAAACGGAATGGTAGAAGGCATGCTGGATGTCGTCTTCGCGAGTCCATACCACTTTAACCGGCGTTCCGCCCATGGCTTTGGACAGCGTTGCAGCTTCGAGCACGAAGTCACATTTCGACTTACGGCCGAAACCACCGCCAAGCAATGTGACGTTAACCGTTACATTTTTTTGGTCCACGCCAAGTAGCGCTGCGACATCGCCACGGGTACCGCCCGGGCTTTGTACGCAAGCCCAAACTTCGGCTTTGCCATCTTTGACAACGGCGGTAGCGGCGGGCGGTTCCATCGTCGCGTGGGCGAAGTGCGGCACATAGTATTCGTGCTCGATCACTTTGGCTGCGGTTTTGATCGCGCCATCGAAGTCACCTTCGTTACGCTCGACCTTGCCGGGTTGACGCGCAATGGCTTGCAGTTGCTTCTTGAACGCGTCGGAATCGTAGGTGGCGTTGGGGCCATCGTTCCATTTCACGTTCAGTTTGCTACGACCTTGCAACGCCGACCAGGTGTTTTCCGCGATCACGGCAACACCGCCCAACGGGCCGAATTTGGCGGGGGCTTTGGTTGCGGCAATCTTAACGACCTTAATCACGCCGGGGACTTTCATCGCTGCCGCTTCGTCAAACGAAACGACTTCGCCGCCAACAACCGGCGGACGCGCAACTACCGCGAACTTCATGCCGGGGACTTTAACGTCCTGGCCGTAGATCGTATTGCCGGTGGTGATATCGTGCATGTCATAGATCTGCACGTTACCCTTGCCGATGTAACGGAACTGCGCCGGCGTCTTCAGCGTGATATCGGAAGCGCGCGGCGTCTTTAGTCCGGCGGCAGCGCTGGCCAATTCGCCGAAACCCAAGGATTTTCCGGACGGAATGTGAACGACTTTGTGCATTTCCGCACGCACGTCTGTGTCCGAGCAATTCCAGGTCAGTGCTGCTGCGCGCTCGAGCATCAAGCGTGTGGCGGCGCCGCAAATACGCATCGGCTGGATGAAGTGACGCATGCTGCGTGAACCGTCGGTGTCTTGATTGCCGTACTTCGGCTCATCGCCGGGCGCTTGGACTATTTTAACTTTGGACCAATCGGCGTCCATTTCGTCGGCAACGACCATCGGCAAGCTGGTGCGCGAACCCGTACCCATTTCCGAGCGGTGCGAGACGATAGTCACGGTTCCGTCGCTCGCAATGGAAACATAAACACTCGGATTCCAAACCACGCCGCCGGGCATACCGCCCGCGCCGGTGTTGTATTGATTTTCGTCCGCAAGCGCGATGCTGGGAACGAATTGCGCGGCGAGTACGAAACCGCCGGAAGTAACGACACCCTTCAGAACATCGCGACGGCTAACGTTCTGGAATATTGGGGCATTGAAAAATTGTTCGGTTTTCATCTTACGCCTCCTTCGCAGCAGATTTAACGGCTGCAAAAATACGTTGATAGCAACCGCAACGGCAGATGTTGCCGGACATTGCTTCAAGAATCTGCGCGTCGGTCGGCGTTTTGTTTTCCGAAATCAACGCCGCGCCTTGCATGATCTGACCGGCTTGGCAGTACCCGCATTGCGGCACATTGTGTGCGCGCCATGCTTTTTGCACCGGATGATTACCATCGGCGGACAAGCCTTCGATGGTCGTCACTTTCTTGCCGGACAATTCGCCGACGGTAACAACGCACGCCTTTGCTGCCTTGCCATCCACATGCACGGTGCAACTGCCACACATGCCAACGCCACAACCAAACTTCGTTCCGGTCATACCTAAAGTATCCCGGAGCAACCACATTAACGGCATCTCTGCAGGTGCATCGACCTGTTGAGCTTTGCCGTTTACGCTTATCGATATTGCCATGAAAAGCCCCTCCAAACGTTTTAATGAAACGCGACTCGGCGAAGCCGAAACGCGCGCCGACTCGCTGCTAGACTTCTGACCTGCTAACTTCTTTCATTGCGTGATTGATCGGTTGCGAATGTAAAAGGAACAAGTGCGCATCCCACGAATTTTTGCGTGATGCGGTAAGACGGACTGAGTGCGCGAATAACGCCCCGCGAGGAACATTTTCCAGAAGCCCAACCCATTTTGACATTCCTCCAATCGTACTTGTTATAGCCGCTCTTGTTAGCCCGAAAGGGACTCCCAGAGTTGCGTAAGGCAAAATTACCACTTTTAGTGTGCGATTACTAGGGGTGGATATCGGTCGGACTGAAAAAGATTTCAGCCCGAACCGACCCGCCAGACGCCGCGTCAATATTGGCTCTCCAATGCCTATGCCTTGGAAGCCGCATGGCCATTGCCTCTCGGGCCACTGCGCTAACGATTGTCTGCCGGTTTATAATTTCACCCACGTCAACCCAGGAAACCCAGCATGTACCTCCTCCACTCCCTAGAAGCCCGCGCTGCCGCGGGTAATCCCATCCGCGTCGGACTCATCGGCGCGGGTAAATTTGGCTCAATGTATCTGTCGCAAGCGCGGCGCACGGTCGGCATTCACCTGGTCGCCGTTGCCGATCTATCGCCCGCGCGGGCGAAACTAGCGCTGCTGCACACCGGCTGGAACGAAGATCGCTTGATGGCGAAATCTATGGCCGAAGCCAAATCCAAAGGCACGACTTATTTGCTCGATGCCGCCGACGCCCTGATCGCCGCCGACGAAATCGAAGTCGTCATCGACGCCACCGGTAACCCGGCGCTGGGCATTCATCACGTGTTGCAATGCTGCAAACACGGCAAACACATGGTGATGGTGAACGTCGAAGCGGACGCCCTCGCTGGCCCGCTGCTGGCGGAAAAAGCCCGTTCCGCAGGCATCGTTTATTCCCTGGCCTACGGCGACCAACCGGCGCTCATTTGCGAGCAAGTGGAATGGGCACGCGGCGCGGGATTCGACGTCGTCGCTGCCGGCAAGGGCACGAAATATTTGCCCGGCTATCATGCCTCGACGCCGGACACGGTCTGGCAACACTACGGCCTCTCCGCCGAAGACGCCGCCAAGGGCGGCATGAATGCGCAGATGTTCAACTCATTTTTGGACGGTACGAAATCCGGCATCGAAATGGCCGCCGTCGCCAACGCGACGGGCCTCACACCCGCGCCGGACGGACTCAAATTCCCCGCATGCAGCGTCGATGAGTTGGCGCATATCCTCAAGCCGCAATCGGCGGGGGGCCAATTGCATCACGCCGGCCAAGTCGAAGTTATTTCCAGCATGAATCGCGATGGCAGTAAGGTCGAACGCGATTTGCGCTGGGGCGTTTATGTCACCTTTTCTGCGGGCAGCGACTACGTGCGCCGCTGCTTCAAAGAATATGGCTTGATCACCGATGATTCCGGCGAATATTCCTCAATGTACAAACCGTTTCATTTAATCGGCTTGGAACTGGGCTTGAGTGTCGCCCACGCCGCGATCCGCAAAGAACCGACCGGCCAAGCGCAAGACTTCATCGGCGATGTGGTTGCCACCGCCAAGCGCGAGTTGAAGCCTGGCGAAATGTTGGATGGCGAAGGCGGCTTCACGGTCTGGGGCAAGTTGATGCCCGCAGCGGATTCGCTGCGCCTGGGCGGCTTGCCGATCGGCCTAGCCCATCATCTAAAGCTGGTGCGGCCCGTGGCGATGGGTGCGCCAGTCACCTGGACTGACGTGGCGTTCGACGGCGCCACCGCTGCGATCCAGTTCCGCCGCGAGATGGAAGCGCACTATGCTCAGAAGCTAGGCGTGGCGCAGGTGGTGGCGAAGGTAGGTTAGCACCACCCTGTCATTCCGAGGAGCGAAGCGAGCGTTAGTCATGAGATCGGTGGATACTCGGTTTCGATTTGATCGGCAAACAAACCGGTCGAAGCAAAAACTGACTGCCGCCATTGATTTCTCGGTACGCCAGCACCATTTTATCAATGAGCCGAGTCAGACTGAACGGTGTATGATGAGGGATGTCAATTTACCGAATTTCGTAGGAGAAGTGTATGGCCAGACTATTAGCGATTTTGACGGTTTTGTTTTTCACGGCAACGTTGTTGACGCCGCTCGATTCCGAAGCGGGACGGCGCTTCGGCGGCGGACGCTCGACGGGTATGCAACGCTCATTGCCACCGCAGGCGCAAAAAGCGCCAGTAGCACAGCCGCAACAGGCCGGAGCACCGGCGAAGAGTGGCATGTCGCGCTGGCTCGGCCCGTTGATGGGATTCGGTCTCGGCGCGTTGATGATGTCCATGTTCGGCGGCAGCGCCTTGGCCGGCATCCTGGGAAACATCTTGATGGTCATTCTGGCATTTGTGGTGATCCGTTTCTTGATTTCGGCGTGGCAAAAAAGAAACCAGCCGAGCGCTCAAGGCATGCAATACGCCCGGACGCCGGGTGCTAATGGCGACAATCGTTCCGCGCCCGCGGCGGATATCGGCACATTCCAATCGGCTGGTGGGCAAGTGATGATGCCGCAGCTTTATCCGGCGGGCTTCAATGTCGAAGGATTTTTGCGTCAGGCAAAAGTTTCCTTCCATCGCTTACAAGCGGCAAATGACGCCGGTGATCTGAACGACATTCGTGATTACACTTCGCCCGAGCTGTACGCTGAAATCGCGATGCAAATTCAGGAACGCGGCAATGCCAAACAGCGCGTCGAAGTGCTAAAGCTGGACGCTGAGCTCTTGGAAGTCGTCTCCGAAGGCGAGCGCGAAATCGCCAGCGTGCGCTTCACCGGCCTGATCCGCGAGGATGAAAACGCCGGCGCTGAGCCGCTCGACGAAGTATGGCATGTGGTCAAAGATGCCAGTGACAAGAACGGCGCTTGGTTGATTTCGGGAATTCAGGTTCAGTAAGTTTAATTCTGCGCTCGACCCATCCCCACCCCTCCCCCTCCCTTCGCAGGGGGAGGGGCGTCCCTAAGCAGTGCGATCGTGTGTGCCTCCCGGCAATTAGTTTGCTCGGAATCGACTGTAGCATTGTCATTTCGAGGAGCGGGGCGACGAAGCAAAAAAGCATTTAAAAGCGGAAAAAAAAAATAATTATTAGTGGGGGGGCGCCGAGA
>JANNMV010000292.1:0-4671 GCA_031398205.1 Pseudomonadota bacterium
GCCACGGCGACGATGAAACTGCGTTGTTGCATGCCCGCCAACAACAGTGCCGTCGCAGCGAGTTGGCCCATGGCGCCGAGCAATGTCCAGCCTAGGAATGTGGCGTTCGGCTGCGGCAGTGTCGCGCCGGGCAATGCGACACAAACGGTTAGCGCGGCGATGGCAAACGGTAACCCATAAATAAATCGCACCGAGGTCGCCGCAAGGGTGCCGGCGGTCTTGGTCAGATTTTTTTGCGCCGCATTGCGCACCGTCTGCGCGGCGGCAGCCGCGAACACGATCGGAATCCAAATCCAAGACGGATAGCTCATGGGTTTCGCCGCGCGATCACACGACGCGAAGAACTAAGCGCCAAGGGTTCGCAAACCGTGTGGCGTCTGAATTTCAGCGACAAGATGCGCCCGCTGATCTTCCTTAACGTAAATTTCCGAAGCGCAACCGAGATGGCGCAGCAAGTCGTTGATCCGCGCCGCGTCGGGATGAAAACCCTTCAAACTTACTAGCGAACAGCCGCGATCCTCCAACCGGCTCGCCGGATGCTGCGGCGATTGCCATTGAATCAACGACGGCGCGATGCCATCGAATGGCATGCCGCCATCCGTGGCAATACTGATCTGCCAATTCAAATCGCCCCGGCTCATGGTTTCGATCTCGCCGTGAATACCGCCGCATGCGGCATGGGCAATCCGAATGTCAGCGCAACGCGCGACCCAGGTCGCAAGGCGTGGCGTACTTTGCGCGGTAAGTTCATCGAGCCGAAACCAGCGCGGCCGGTTCGGTTTGGCCACGGCGGGATCGATCGCGATCACTTCGAGATAAAGTTTTTCGCCGAGGCGCAACAACGCATTGTGCGTGCCCATGCGCGCGTGCTCGCCTCCGAGTTGAGGCCATATTGCAAGCGCCTCGTGCAGCATTTTCGTGCCAGCAGCCAAGCTGGGAGCGGTTATAACCAAGTGATCGATCGCGCAATTCATAGCGGGATTGTCTCACGCGCAAAACCGCATCGGAGTAAAATTCGAAGCACGATGTTCCAAGTTACCCCGATCCCCGCTTTCCGCGACAACTACATTTGGGCGATTCACGATGACAGCAATGCCATCGTCGTCGATCCCGGCGATGCCGCGCCGGTGTTGGATTTTCTGCGCGAGCGCAAGCTTGAACTGGTCACGATCCTGATCACCCATCACCATAACGATCACACCGGCGGCAACCGAGATTTGTTGGCGCGCTATCCTGTGCCGGTGTACGGGCCGGCGGGTGAAGCCATCGATACGTTGACCACGCGCTTAAAAGAAAACGACACGGTGACGCTGCCGGCATTCGATCTGACGTTTAAGGTTCTCGATATTCCCGGTCACACGGCGGGCCACATCGCTTACGTGGGCCACGGCATGGTGTTCTGTGGCGACACGTTGTTCGCTTGCGGTTGCGGTCGATTGTTCGAGGGCACGCCGGCGCAAATGTACGCTTCGCTGGGCAAACTGGCGGCGCTACCGGGCGATACCCAGGTCTACTGTGCGCACGAATACACGCTCGCCAACATTGCCTTCGCTCGCGTCGTGGAACCGGACAACGAAGCGCTGCTTAAACGCGAATTTGCCGAGCGCGAAAAACGCGGCCGCAACCTTCCTACCGTGCCCTCGTCCATTGCGTTGGAACGGGCGACCAATCCATTTATGCGCAGCGAAATTCCGGCCGTTGTCGCGGCTGCGAACACGCGCTCACATTCCCCACACCCCACGCCCACCGACGTACTCGCCACCATCCGCGATTGGAAGAATAGCTTTTAACGCGAAAGTACCTATCATGTAAGTCTGACGCGGATCGCGAGGGACTTAAATGAAAGTTCGTAACTATCTAAGTTGCTTAGAAATTCTCTTCTTGACCGGTTCCCATCGCTTGTTTAACATGCGTTATGTTTCACGGCAGGCGACGCACGAAATAATGACCAAAATTACCAGCCTGATAGGTTACGTTTGCATCATGAGCGTTTTGTCCACAGCGGCACATGCTCAATTTCGGCCCATCGGCGCCGGCCAAGGTTCGGCGGAAAATACCCCGATCGAACAGCAAAAAGAATGGCTGCCCGAAGTTCAAACACCGCAAGCCGAAGTCTCCGCGCCAGAACCCGGCAACATCGTCATCCAACAGTCGCTGCATCAACCCGAAGCAGTCGCGCCCGTTACGCAAGACACGCCCGCGCCCCGCGCCATCGAAATCGGCAATCTATGGGATCGCATCCGCGCGGGGCTGACGCTGGGCGAGTTAAAAAATCCTCGCGTCGCAAGCCATGAAGCGGCGTTCGCTTCCGCGCCGGAATACCTAGCGCGCATCGTCGATCGCAGCCGCCGCTATCTGCACCACATCGTGCTCGAGGTCGAGAAACGCGGCATGCCGATGGAAATCGCATTGCTGCCGATCGTTGAAAGCGCGTTCAACCCGACCGCCTATTCGAGCGCGCGCGCCTCGGGCATTTGGCAATTCATGCCCAGCACGGGGAAAAATTACGGCCTGCAACAAAACTGGTGGCACGACGAACGCCGCGACGTCCACGCCGCCACGACCGCGGCGCTGGACTACCTCGAGAGCCTGCATCGCCGGTTCAACAATTGGGAGTTGGCGCTGGCATCGTACAACTCCGGCGAAGGCCGAGTCGGCCGCGCGATTGCCTACAATCGCGCGCGTGGCTTACCGACGGATTTTTCCAGCATCCAATTGCCGACGGAAACACGCAACTATGTGCCCAAGCTAATCGCCGTGCGCAACATCGTGCGCGAACCAGAACGCTTCGGCCTTAGTCTGGCTTATATTCCGGACAAGCCTTACTTCGTCGCCGTCTCAACCGCTAAGCACATCGACTTAAAACGCGCGGCGGAGTTTGCGGAAATTCCGGTGGACGAATTTCTCGCGCTCAACCCGGCATTCAACCGCCCGGTGATTGCGGCAAAAGAATCACGCAGCATTCTCGTGCCGGCGGAAACCGCGGATATCTTTCTGGCAAAACTGGAAAATCCTGACCAGCCGTTGGTGAGTTGGCGCACACAAAAATTGGCGCGCGGTGAAGCGCTGGAAAAAGTCGCGGATCGTTTTGGCATTAGTTCAAGCGAACTAAAAGCCGTCAACGGTATCCCATCCACAAAGAAAATCGCCGGCGGCGGAATGATCCTGGTGCCGATGGCTTCGTCGCAGGATCAACCGTCCCATTTCGACCATCACGCCACGCCCGAAGCGGCCATGGCCGCTCCCTATGTCGCCTCGCCGAGGATCTCCTACACAGTGAAGCGCGGCGAGAGCCTGGCAAAAATCGCGCGCCTGCACGGCGTGTCGGCGAAGTCGCTGCAGGCCTGGAATGGCCTGAAAAAAGGTCGCGTCGTCGTCGGCCAACGGCTCACCCTACCCAAGCGCTCCAGCCAAATCGCGGCGGTCGATCCCAAAGTGCGCAAAGGCGGCGTAGCGAAGTCCGCTGATGCGCGCAGCTACCGCGTGCAACGCGGCGATACGCTGTATAGCATCGCGCGCCGCTTCGATGTCGACATCACGGCGTTGAAACGCGTGAACAATATTTCCGAAAAGCGCGGACTGTTATCCGGTACGCGCGTTGCAATACCGGCGCAAATCAAGAGCTAGAAATTTAAGCCATCGCGCCAGAAGGCGCATGGCTGCTTGTTCCCAGGGCACATCAGGCTGCGAGGCAATCGTGGCGCGGCTTGTGGCGAGCCCCTTGTAAAAAACTTCAATGCCGCTTTTCGCGCCAGCCGCTCGGCACGGCCGCGAGTAATTGTTGGGTATAGGGGTGCTGCGGATTGCGATAAATTTCATCGGAGTTTGCGCGCTCGACGACGTTGCCGTCTTGCATCACCAAGATGAAATCGGAAATGTATTTGACCACGGCGAGGTCGTGGGAAATAAATAAATAACTCATGCCGAATTCATCCTGCAGGTCTTGCAGCAAATTCAGCACTTGCGCCTGAATCGATACATCCAGCGCCGAAACCGATTCGTCGCAAATCAGAACGTCCGGCTGCATCGTCAAACAACGTGCGATGGCGATGCGCTGCCGCTGGCCGCCGGAAAACTCGTGCGGGTATTTATACATCGCCGCGGCGGGCATCCCTACTTTGTCCAACAGCGACAGCGCCATCTGCACGCGCTGTTGCTCGTTGGCGCCGATGCGGTGAATTCGCATCGGCTCGGTCAGAATTTTTCCGACGTGGAAACGCGGATTTAGCGAGGCGAAGGGATTCTGAAAAATAATCTGGATGCGGCGGCGATAGGCTTGAAACTCAGCGTTGGTCAGTGCCAAAATATTTTTGCCGTCGAGCCACACTTGGCCCGCAGTCGCGGTGTGTAGCCGCATCAGAGTCAATCCCAGCGTGGATTTTCCCGAGCCGGATTCGCCCACCAGGCCCAGGGTTTTACCTTTCGGCAAACGAAATGACACGTCATTCACGGCTCGGAACGGCCGCCTGCCGAATACGCCACTGCGCACCATGAAATCTTTGCTGACGCCCTTTGCTTCGAGAATAATGAGATCGGCTTCGGTGACGCCACGTTGCCGCTCAATGCGCGAATCGCCGTTACCGTTGAGAAAATCTTCTATCACCGGCAGGCGCAGGGGACGTCGGTCGACGCGCGGACGACACGCCATCAACGCTTTGGTGTAGGGATGTT
>JANNMV010000132.1:0-7678 GCA_031398205.1 Pseudomonadota bacterium
TCGATGCCGCGTCCCAGCGCCAGCACTTTAAACAATTCGCCCATCTCCGCCGGGCTGAGTAAGCGTTGCGCCTGATTCGCCAGAGGAAGATATTGCGCCGCATTGGCCGGATCGATTTCACCCAGTTGATCGGTGATGCCGCAGGCGATCAGAAATTTCGCCTGGGTCGTATAACCTTCAACGTCGAGGCCCGTGCTTTGAGCCGCGTTCACCATTGCACTGAAATTGACATGGGCGGTCACGTCCTGGGCGCCGGGTAAAAAAAACGGATCGGTGTGGGCGCGGTGGCGATAGTGGCACATCAACGTGCCAGTGTTGCGATCCGGGTGGTAATACTCGTGGTCGAGGAATCCGTAGTCGATTAACAAGGCCACGCCGTGTTTCAACGAATCACCCAAGCTGCGAACGAACGCCGCACCGGCGCGATGTATTTCACTCGCGTAGCCCGGCGCGACGTTTATGGATCGCGCGTGATCGAGAAGCGACCCCGGCTCCAGTTTCCGATCTTCCCAAATAAAATCGTCACCAGAAATCGCGACGCCGCGTTCATAAACTCCATCGGTCTGCCACGACACCAAATCGATCGGCATCGCGTCGAGCACTTCGTTCGCGATCATTACGCCGACAAAATTTTCAGGCAGCGCATCGATCCACTTAACCAGTGAAATCCAATCCGGCAATTCTGTCGCCAGGAGCGCTTGTTGCCGTTCGCGCAAGTCCGGGCTCGGCTCTAAGATCAAGTACTGGCGCGGCTCGCAGCGTAGTTTTTGTAGTCCGTGCAGCAGATCGCGTGCGAGTTTGCCACTGCCTGCGCCGAACTCCAGCACATCGCCGCCGGTCGCCTTCAACACTTGCGCGACTTGCTTGGCTAACGTCGCGCCGAACAGCGTGCTCATTTCCGGCGCGGTGGTAAAGTCGCCCGCCGCGCCGATTTTCGCCGCGCCCGCGCTGTAATAGCCCAGGCCGGGCGCGAACATCGCCAAGTCCATATAGTTGGAAAACGGAATCCAGCCACCTTCGCTGCGAATCATTTCTTTGATGGCCTGCACAACGCGCGAAGAATGCGCAAGTGAAGCGACATCGGTCTCGGGTAGATCGCGTGTGACGGGGGTGATGCGCAGCCGAGCTTCGCGGGTGCTGCCGACTGCAACACTCATGGCTGCGGCAAATCCTTGCGCCAAAACAATTCATAGCCGACTGCCTCGCAATCGGCATACGCCTCGGGCTTTTCGGTCGAAATTCGTGCCGCTAGGACACCCGGCTTCGCCAGACAAATCGCCAGAATTTCTTCGCACAAAGTTTCTTGCAAATTGAAATGCCGCTCTTGGCTGATGCGTTGAATTTCAGTGCGCACAAAATCGTAATCCACTACGCTTTCGATCTTATCGCCCCGGGACGAAACCGCTGCATCAAAGTACAAATCGACATTGATAATGACGAGTTGCTTTTTCGCCTTCTCGTGCGGATGAATGCCGAGGGACATCTGCGCGCGATAGTTCTTCAAGAAAATACGTCGCACCGGTTCGGGCATATTCTTCGTCGAGACGAACGATGACGACAGCTTTACTATATCTTGGTAGTTCATGGCACCTTATACATCACGTCACGATCCAGCGGCATCAAACGCTGGCCGCCGTCAATAAAAATAGTCTGTCCCGTCACCGATTGGGTGTTAAGCAAGAACAATACGGCCGCAACAATGTCATCCAGTTTACCCGCTCGCCCAAGCGGCGTCATGCGGTGCGCCTGAGCAAAATTATCCGCCGTTTGATCGCCGCTCAGCAAGGTCAATCCGGGCGCGACGGCATTCACCCGGATGCGCGGCGCCAGCGCCATGGCCATGGTGTGAGTCGCGGCGTCTAATCCGACTTTAGCAATGGTGTACGAAAAAAAATCCGGATTGAGGTTAGCGATTTTTTGATCGAGCAGATTGATGATATTGCCCTCGGCGCCGGCCGGAAGACGCTGCGCAAAATCCCGCGCCAACAAAATCGGTGCGCGCAGATTCGTTGCGTGCATCGCATCCCAATCGGGCGCGCTGACCGAGCCAATTTCATCGAAACTAAAAACCGATGCGTTATTCACCAAACAAGTCGGCGCACCGAGTTGATCGGCGCAGCGTTGCATCAAGCCCTCGACTTCCGCCGGTTGGGCAAGATCGGCTTGCAGCGTAATCGCGCGTCGGCCAAGCGCGCTGATTTCTTTTTGCAACGCTTGCGCATCGGCGCTCGACCGATAAAAATGAATCGCCACGTCCCAACCCGCAACCGCGAGCCCATGGGCAATCGCACGACCGATGCGCTTCGCCGCGCCCGTCACCAACACGATACCGTGCGCTTGAGTTCTGTCTGTCATGGGGAAATTTAGTTCACGTTAAAGTCTTCGAATGTTGCCTTGCCAGCAGCCCCGTGGATACTGGTTCGCAACAATGCATGCTCGGTAAGCCGCGCTGGTGCTGGCTTTCAGACCAACTGCACACGTCGATTATCTCACACTACTTTTGTACTACAGCGTAGGGTGCATTTATGCACCAGAGATCGAATGGTGCATAAATGCACCCTACTTCGATCATTCAGACGCGATACACCTCCCCTTTGCGATCGAGCATGCGCAGCAACGTCGGCCATTCTTTATCGAGTTTTGAACCATTGGGGCCGCCCATCTGCAGGTAACCTTTCTGGGCAGTCTGTTCCGCGAGAACAATAAGCTGCTCGCGGCCACCGGCCATCGCATCGATTTGGATTTGGCACGCGGTATCGAGGTAATACATAAAATGGAAAGCCTCGCCGACGCTGGCGCCGAGCGACAACAATCCGTGGTTGCGCATGATCATGGCTTTTGATGTCGCGCCAAGGTCGGCGGCGATGCGTTTGCGTTCATCCATGTCCAGCGCCACGCCTTCGTAATCATGGTAGGTAAGCATGCCGTGGATGCGCAGCGCGTGTTGGCTGATCGGCAACAATCCCTCGGTCTGCGCGGACACGGCTACGCCGGCACGGGTATGGGTGTGGATCACGCACGCTACCTCCGGCCGCGCTTGATGCACGGCACCGTGGATGACAAAACCAGCGTGATTGATGCCCAGGCCGGTTACGTCGTCAATCACGCTGCCGTCCGAATCGATTTTCACCAAGCTCGAAGCGGTGACTTCGTCAAACATCAAACCGTAGGGATTGATGAGCAAGTGATGGGTGCCGGGCACACGGGCGGAGAAGTGGGTGTAGATCAAGTCCGTCCAACGGAAATGCGCCGCGAGCCGATAGGCCGCCGCGAGATCGCAGCGCATGTCCCATTCCTCTTGGCTGACGCGATCCCGCACGGACGGAGACTGGATGGATTTCAATTGCCTTGCCGATTCGCCCATGGCGCTCTCCTGTGTCACAACGATGCTACGCCATATTAAACCATTGCGCCTCGGCGCGCTGTACGCGCTGGGGATGCTTTCCTGCCGATCCTAACATGCGTTCTGAATGAAAATAGACTCATTGCCAGGACCCTTATCCAGATTGCCTCGCGGACTAGCATGCCGGGAACGCCGCACCATCATTGACTCCTATCGAATCGACTAAATTCGTTCGACAAACGCGAGTTGCGCCGCGGCGATTGACCCATCCGCCTGCAAGAGGATAATTTCAAGTTGAGCGAACGATAGGCAGCCCATGACGAACAATGAACCACAAACCGATTTGAGCGTGACGGTCAAAGCAGCGCGCGCGCAGGTTGAAGCAATCTATCGCGCCGAGTCGCGCCGCGTTTTCGCGACGCTGGTACGCTTAGTGGGCAATTTCGATGTCGCCGAAGAGGCGTTGCACGACGCCTTTCACGCTGCATTGGAACAATGGCCGCGCGACGGCATGCCCGCGAATCCGCGCGCGTGGCTGGTCTCAACCGGCCGTTTCAAAGCCATCGACGGCATTCGAAGGCACGCTCGATTCGAGCCTTTACCAGAGGATTTTGACGACAAACTCGCCGCGCAAACATCGGAAGAACGGGACGATGAAAGTCTTGAAGATGATCGGCTGCGACTGATCTTTACCTGTTGTCATCCGGCATTATCGCCGGACGCTCAGGTCGCCCTCACCTTACGCGAAGTGTGCGGCCTGACGACCGAGGAAATTGCCTATGCCTTCCTGACGCCAGCGCCCACCCTCGCGCAGCGCATCGTGCGCGCCAAGTCGAAGATTCGCGATGCGGGCATTCCTTACCAGGTTCCCGCGTTGGATGATCTGCCCGATCGACTCGACTCGGTACTGCGCGTTATCTATCTGGTGTTCAACGAAGGTTACTCCGCGTCCTCCGGTTCGACGCTGACGCGCCATGATCTCTCAGCCGAGGCGATCCGGCTCGGGCGACTCTTAACGGAATCGCTACCGGAGCCAGAGGCGCAAGGACTACTGGCGCTGGTGTTGCTGCACGAATCGCGCCGCGCCGCCCGCAGCGCAGCGAACGGCGATTTAATTTTGTTGGACGACCAAGACCGCGCACTTTGGAATCGCAGTCAGATTGCGGAAGGGTCAGTGTTGGTGGAACGGGCATGGCTGTCAGGTCAGTTCGGACTCTACACGGTGCAAGCGGCGATTGCTCCAAACCAGACGGGAGAAGGAGATATCAAGATGCGATTTATGATTATTGTAAAAGCCACCAAGGACTCGGAGGTCGGCGTGATGCCAGGAGAGAAACTCATGGCAGCGATGGCAACATTCCACGAGGAGTTGGCGAAAGCCGGCGTACTGCTCGACGCTTCCGGCCTTCAGGCAAGTTCGAAAGGCTGGCGCATTCAATACGCCGCAGACAAACGTCGCATTATCGACGGACCGTTCGCGGAAACGAAGGAACTGATCGCCGGGTATACCATCATTCAGGTGAAATCGCGGGAAGAGGCGTTGCAATGGACGAAACGTTTTCCGAATCCGGCGGGCGAAGGCAAGGACGCAGAAATCGAAGTGCGCCAATTTTTTGAGCTGGAAGACTTTGCGCCCGGCGCGGCGATCGAGCGTTTCCGAGAAATAGATTTAAGCGGCGCCAAAGAAAAAACGTGAATGTCCGATTTCTGGGGCACGCGCCGCAGTCAGGAATTTTTTCAGAAATTTTGTTCGATCGGTCGATTTCGCGAAAGCCTGTTCGACTATCGAGTAGCATAGGCAAGCAAATTCAACATTGCTCTTACCAAGGAGCCATTACCATGACCCAAGCTAAAGTGAATCCCAATCCAATCGGAATGCACACCGTCACTCCCCATCTCGTTTGCGCGGGCGCGGCCGATGCCATCGAGTTTTACAAAAAAGCATTCAATGCCACAGAGGAGATGCGACTTCCGGGCCCGGACGGTAAACTCATGCATGCGCAAATCCGCATCGGCGATTCGTGCGTGATGTTAGTGGATGAATCTCCCGCGTGGGGCACGTTGGGACCGAGATCACTCAAGGGTTCACCCGTCACCCTCCATCTGTTCGTGCAAGATGTTGACGCTTTTGTCGCGCGTGCCGTTGCCGCAGGTGCGAAGATCACGATGCCGTTGGCGGACATGTTCTGGGGTGATCGATACGGTGTGCTGGACGATCCGTTCGGACACCATTGGTCAGTTGCGACGCATATTCGGGACGTGAGCCCGGAAGAAATGCAACAGGCAATGCAGAATATGGGCAAATGATCGCCGCCGCTAATTTCCATAGCCGATTGGAGCCCGAATGATTAAGACGATCGCCCTATCAATTGTCGTACTGCTCGCCGCGCTGCTCCTCTACGCCGCGACTAAACCGGATTCGTTTCGTATCGAGCGCACGATCGCCATCAAAGCGCCGCCGGAGAAAATTTTTGCGCTCATTAACGACTTCCATCAGTGGGAATCCTGGTCGCCCTGGGAAAAGATAGACCCCGCGCTCAAACGCACCTATAGCGGCGCCGCCAGCGGCAAAGGCGCGGTGTATGAGTGGAACGGCAACAAGGACATCGGTCAGGGCCGCATGGAGATTGTGGAGTCATCGCCATCTTCCAAGATCGTACTGAATCTCGATTTCGTAACACCCTTTGAGGCCCACAATGTCGTTGAGTTTTCGCTTTCCGCGGACGGCGACAGCACGACGGTTACACAAGCGATGTACGGCCCAAGCCCCTACATTTCCAAGTTGATGACGATTTTTTTCAGCATGGAAAAGATGGTTGGCGACAAGTACGAAGAGGGTCTAGTCAATCTAAAAACACTCGCGGAAAAGTAAGCAACGGGCACAGTGAGGAAGGCATCGATATGAAATTTATGCTACTGGTTCACCATGACGAAACGGCCTTCGCCACGACCAGCGAGGCCGAGCGGGAACGAATGCTCACCGAATCGGTGCAACTGACTCACCAGCTTCATGCCGTAGGGCAGTATCTGATCTCGTCGCCGCTAAAGCCGGCATCGACCGCCACCGTTGTCAGAGTGCGCGACGGCCCTTTCATCGAGACCAAGGAGCAAATTGCCGGCTACTTCCTCGTTGAAGCGAAGGATCTCGGCGATGCGATCGACATCGCCGGCCGAATTCCCGGAGCGCGCATTGGCACGGTCGAAATCCGGCCGCTGATTGAGATTACGGGCCTGCCGGCGAACTAGGTTACGAAAAACACTCAGTGTCATGCTGGACAATGCGATATTTATGCAAAAGGAAATCACATGGTCAAACAAATTTTCGTAAACCTAGCCGTTAAGAACCTGATGCACACCAAGGCGTTTTTTAGCAAACTGGGCTTTTCATTTGACCCACAATTCACCGATGACAATGCGGCTTGCATGATCATTGGCGAGAACATTTTTGCGATGTTGTTGGCTGAGCCGATGTTCAAGACATTTACGCCAAAGGAACTTTGCAACGCACAGAAAAGCACGGAAGTACTTGTGGCGCTGGCACTGGAAAGCCGCGAACAGGTCGATGCAATAGTTCGACAGGCAGTCGCCGCCGGCGGCCGTACTTATAAAGAAGCGCAAGATCATGGGTTCATGTACGCGCACGGATTTGAAGACCTGGACGGACATATTTGGGAACCGTTTTACATGGAACCGAGCGCAATAAACTAGAGTGACCATTTTTCAGGAAGGAGAACGCAATGAGCGGAGTGAGAGTTTTGGTCGGTACGCGCAAAGGCGCATTCATTCTGACCGCCGATGGCCAGCGCGAACGCTGGAACGTGGACGGACCGCATTTCGGCGGCTGGGAGATTTACCATATGAAGGCATCACCCGCCGATCCCAATCGCATTTATGTTTCGCAAACCAGCAGTTGGTTCGGCCAGATGATTCAGCGCTCGAACGACGGCGGAAAAACCTGGGAGCCGGTTGGAAACAAGTTCGAATACGACGGCGTGCCCGGCACCCATCAGTGGTACGACGGCACGCCGCATCCGTGGGAATTCAAACGCGTTTGGCATTTGGAACCGTCGCTCACCGATCCGGATACGGTCTACGCGGGCGTCGAAGATGCCGCATTGTTTCGCTCGACCGATGGCGCGCAATCCTGGCATGAACTTCCCGGCCTGCGCGGCCACGGTTCGGGCTCTTCCTGGCAGCCGGGGGCCGGCGGCATGTGTCTGCACACGATTTTGTTGGATCCGAGCAATCCGCAACGCATGTTCGTCGCCATCTCAGCCGCAGGCGCGTTCCGCAGCGACGATGCGGGCAAGACCTGGCAGCCCATTAATCGCGGCC
>JANNMV010000360.1:0-12541 GCA_031398205.1 Pseudomonadota bacterium
TTTTCGCTGGGAAAGTTTTACCAATACCACCGACATGCGCCACCACATCGTTGGCGGAATTCTAATGGGCTTCGGCGGCGTCACCGGCCTGGGCTGCACCATCGGTCAGGGCATCAGCGGCGTGTCGACGTTGGCCCTTGGCTCGTTTGTCACGCTGTTCGCAATTATCGGCGGCGCTGTACTGGCGATGAAGTATCTGGCGTGGCAAATGGATCGCGAGCGTGGGCCCATCATTATTTGATCGCAAGCAAATTTTGCCGACATGTAACATCATTCAAGGGCAGTAAATTATGACGTTATCGAATTTGCAACAAGCCAACCCATGAACATCCAAAATAACGGTATTTCCGTTCACTATGAATTGAGCGGGCCAGAAGGCGCGCCGGTCGTAATGTTGTGCCACTCGCTTTCGGCAACGCTTGCCATGTGGGATGCGCAAATGGCCGCGTTGTCCGAGCGTTATCGGGTGCTGCGCTACGATCTGCGCGGTCATGGCAAAAGTGAAGCACCCCCCGGCGATTACAGTTTCGACCTGCTTGCCGACGATGCGCTTGGCTTGTTGCGCGCATTGAAAATCAATCGTTGTCATTTCGTCGGCCTGTCGATCGGCGGCATGATCGGGCAGGCGCTGGGCATTCGCGGCGCGGCGGAAATCGCCAGCTTGGCGCTCTGCGCCACGTCGAGCCGCATGCCCGCGGAAATGCATAAGGTTTGGGAGGCGCGCATTCAACAAGTGCAAACGCAAGGCATGGGAAGTCTGACAGACGGGACGTTGGAGCGTTGGTTCACGGCGGCGTTTCGCGTCACACGGGCGGCCGAAGTAGCAAGCGTCGGCACAATGATTTCCACTACACCGGTGAATGGCTATGTCGGCTGCGCCAGTGCGATCAAAATGCTCAATTTCACCGAGCGCTTGAAGCAAATTGCCTTGCCCACGCTATTGATCGCCGGGCGCGACGATCCGAGCACGCCGGTCGCGGCGTCCGAGGTGATCCAACGGGAAATCGCGAACTCGGAATTGGTGGTTCTGGAGGATGCCATGCATCTATGCAATATCGAACAGCCCGAAGGGTTCAACAACGCCTTAATCGCCTTCCTCCGTCGCCAAGACTAGCCCACCTTCCGCAGGAACGATTTTTGCGGTATCTTAGAGGGCGTAAATTCTTCAGGAGCTGGGAAATGTCGTACCCGCTGGTACTGACGTTGGATATGGCAGGCTTACCGTTTCGCTGGGTCGAGATGGAAGATGCCATTATGTACGCCGCCCGTAACATGGTGGCATGGTCCATCGGTAGCGTGGCGGGCGTGTTTCACGGCGGTGTGTGCCGCGCAACGGGTAAACGCTCCACCCTCTCCACCAAGTGCATTATCGCGCTCAAGGGCAGCGATAAGGTCGTCCATGATGTGTCGCGACCGCCTTTACTCAGCCGCGAAACCTTGTTTGCCCGCGACCGCCAAATCTGCGCCTATTGCGGCGGCAAATATCGCGAACGCGAGTTGTCGAAAGATCACGTCATTCCGATTTCAAAACGCGGTCGCGACAATTGGGTCAACGTCGTCACCGCGTGCCGCCCGTGCAACCACCGCAAAGCCAATCGCACACCGGAACAGGCGCGCATGGAATTGCTGTATGTTCCCTATACGCCGAATCGCCACGAACATTTCATTCTGCAAAATCGCAATATTCTCGCCGATCAAATGGAGTATCTGATGGCGAGCGTGCCGCGGCATAGTCGGTTGCATAGTTAACGCGTATTAAGGCGTTGGCCTGAAACCCAATAATGGTGCGGTTCTTCAGGTATGCTTTGCCACGAATCACGATCGGAGCGGGTCCTGGCCTTGTGGCGTTTCCGATATGGGGTACTTGCAAAATCGACCCATTCCGGTCGGTCACCGTTAAGTCCTTGTGCGTCCGGTGTCGTTGGAACAGCGGACGCTGGATGCCCTGCCTAAATCGGTCGTTCACAATCACTTGAGTAACTCGGCGAACTGCGCGCGTACGTTGAGCCTTGCGGTTTCCGTGGCGGTGCCGCGGTAACCCACGGTCACGCCTCTGTTGGCGCATGAAGTCGGTTCCGGCGTCGTGGATTCGAGGATGGACGAACCACGCCACCGGCATTTCGCCACGCTCGGAACAGTCGGCAGCTTGATAACCGACAACGCGGGATCGTCAAATGCATGGTGTGCATTCGGGTAAACCACTATATCTGCGGACTGTCCCGACGCTTTGAGCAAGTCGACGTATTCTTGGCACGGTCTAGCGGGCGTCCAATCGTCCAATTCTCCTGAATGAATCCGTAACGGCGCGTAGATCGAATTAAGTTCCGGCGCACTCACGTTGCAGTACGGATACATGGCGATAAAGGCGCGAAATCCGCCGCTACCCGGTGCTGCGAATGTATCCTTTGCCCACTGGGTGGCGGCATCGAGAGTGAGCAAACCGCCGTGCGATGCACCCATCAGCACAATTCGATTCGCATCAATCCTTGGATGAGTCGACAGCACACTAAGGGCGCCGTATACATCCGGCAGACGTTGAAGCGGCCTGAGCCGCCGCAAATTCTCACAGATACTCGCGAAGCCTCGCGGCCGGAAGCTATCAACCACAAAGGTTGCGTAATCCCATTGACGCAGCAACGGTGCCCAAGCTTTATCTGCATGGCCGGTGCCGGCGCAGCCGTGAGCGAGCACGACGCCAGGGAACGGCCCTTGACCGGCCGGAAACACAAGTTCGCCGGATAGTGGGATAGATTGATCTGTAAGCAGGGTAAAGCCGGGAGATCTACCGGAAGAGCCGTCTTCAATTGCACGGGGCATCACCAAAGGTTCGGCGCTGCTGAACCAGATCGCGCCCGCGTCGCTGTTGCTTAAAGTCGTCTTGATCGACTCCGGGGTTTGGGCTTGGACCGCGCAAAAAACCAACGCGATGAGCAACGATACGCAAAACTGTTTCATTTGATTTCCCTAGACAACCCCATCGTGGCTGACCCTTGGTGTCGAGATGACATTGTTGAGTTGAGTATACGCCCGAGCGAGTTGCGTATTGTCGTGCGCGGCTCATCGTTATCAGCGACCCCGTTCGGTTAATAAGTCGTTCACCGATAGCGTTTTTCGCAAGCTACTAAATCCGACGCGGGCGGCCAATCCCGCAAATAGGGTATAGGCCAAGACAATCGCCTAGGACTATGATGTTCTCGCCGGCTGTTGCAACGCGGCATTTTAAATCGACATTTGCGAGGCATCGTGACTACAGTAATGATCGTCGAGGATGACGCGGCCTTTCTGAACCGCTTCTGCAAGATTGTCGCCGCCGATCCGGAGCTGGAACTCTTTGCTGCGGTGGCGGACGGCGCTTCGGCGCGCCAGGCACTGACCAAGCACGCGCCCGATGTGCTGCTCATCGATTTAGGGCTGCCGGATATCAGCGGTATAGAGATCATCCGCGAGACTACGCAGCACCACCCCGAGACTGACATCATGGTCGTCACGGTGTTTGGCGACGAGGAGCACGTTATCGGCAGTATTGAAGCGGGGGCCACGGGTTACTTACTCAAGGACAGCCTCCCCGAGGATTTCGTCATGGTCATCAAAGACCTGCGCGCGGGCGGGTCGCCGATCACACCGATCATCGCACGACAACTGTTGAAGCGCTTCAAGTTGCCTGACGTGACACCCCAACAACCAATGCCGGAAGATGCTGGTCTATCGCCGCGCGAAGCCGAAGTATTGACCTACATCGCCAAAGGATTCAACTTCGGTGAGATCGCTAAGCTCTTGGGTATCTCAGGCCATACCGTCACCGCTCATGTCAAAAAGATTTATCAAAAGCTCGCGGTCCATTCACGCGGTGAGGCGGTGTACGAAGCGAGCAAAATGGGGTTGCTGAAATAAGGTGCTGACCATGACCAAACTCCGCGACCTTTTGTCTTTCCTTGCGGTGATATGCGCAACATTCGCACCGATAACGAGCCTCGGTGACGTACCGGTATTGCAACTCGATCGCGCCGAGTTTGTGATGGATGACGGCGAATTGCCGCCACTGGATTCGGCTGCGTGGAAACCGCAATCGTTGCCCGATAATTGGAATGTGTCGCGGCCGCAAGCGAGCGGTTTCGGCTGGTATCGAATCCGCTTTGTTCTCGCGCAGCAGCCAATGCAGCTCTACGCGGTGTACGCGCCGAAGATTTCGATTAGCGCCGCTTTTTATCTAAACGGTCAGTATCTCGGAAGCGGCGGCGCGTTTACCCCACCGGCAAAAATCGCTCGCAACGCAAACCGTCCACAGTTTTTCGTGGCAACCCCGCAACTGCTGAGATCCGGCGGCAACACGCTTCACGTGCGCATTTGGTCGGCTGCGGGTGTCGGTGGAATAGCCGCCGTTCAAATTGGGCCGGAGGCCGAGCTTCGTCCCCTCTATGAGCACCGATATCTGCTCCAGGTTCAGTTTCAGCAGATCTCTGCTGCGCTCATTGGGTTCGTTGCGGTTCTCATGTTGTTTTTATGGACGCGCAGGCCGCAAGACACTATGTACGGATATCTTGGCGGTTCATGTTTGGCCGCCCTGGTACACGTTGCTCTCTTCGTCGTTCGCGACGCGCCGCTACCGGGCTTGTGGTGGGACGTCCTATGCCTCACGGCGCTCGGTTTCAGCGTCGCATTCTATGCGCTGTTTGTCGTGCGTTTCACGGGCCGGCGGCGGCGAAGTTTTGAAGCGTTGCTCTGGCTCTATATGGCCATGAACCCGTTCGTCGTCGCTTTGGTTGGTTTAAAGCAATACGGCCTTATCATTGCCTTCGAATCGCTGGTGTTCTTCGTGCTGTTCGTTTTCTGCATGGGTATCCTCGCGCAATTTTGGTGGCGAAGACGAACGGTGGAAAGTTTCTTGGTGTTTTCGGTTCTGGTGTTCGATCTGATTCTCGGTGGGCATGACTTCGGGATTTTTGCAGGCACGGTGCCGTTCGAGTCGATGTTTTGGACGCCCTATGCTTCGGCGTTAGGTTCAATCTTTATTGGTGGGATGCTCGTTAACCGCTTCGTGAGCAACTTGAACGACTATGAAAAGCTCAACGTCGAACTAGAAGGCCGTGTCATTCAAAAACACGCCGAACTGGAGGAAAACTATAAACGTATGAATCAACTCGAACGTCAGAGCGCCGCCGTCGAAGAACGCCAGCGCATTATGCGCGATATGCACGACGGCCTGGGCGCGCAACTCATTTCGACGCTATCGCTAGTCGAACACGAAGACCTGGCCAAGGATCAACTCGTTGCCGTACTACGAGAATGCTTAGACGATTTGCGTCTGACGATCGACTCACTCGAATCGACCGAGAACGATTTACTTACAGTGCTCGGCAATTTCCGCTATCGGTTGGAGCCGCGGCTTAAATCCCGCGGAATCCACCTGGATTGGCAAGTGAAAGACCTACCCAAACTTGCGTGCCTCACGCCGCGAAACGTATTGCATGTATTGCGCATCTTGCAAGAAGCGTTCACCAATATTCTCAAGCACGCTCACGCCAACACAGTCAAACTGGAAACAGGCATCGCCGGTGAGCCTGGGACGGTATTTGTTTCTGTCAGCGACAACGGCATCGGCGTCTCTAACGATCATGCGGGCCATGGCTTCACCAACATGCGCCGCCGCGCGCAGGCGATCGGCGGCACCCTGGACATCGTTAGCGCAGCGACTGGCACGATGATTACGCTGTCACTGCCTAACGCTTGACCGAGCGCGACTAGCTCTCCACCTCCCGATTTCAGGCACCAAGCACTGGCGCCACGATTGCCGTTCCCGGCAATATCCCCAACCAAACTCCTGATCGACATCCCCTCTTGACGGGATACGTTTCCCTATTCGCGGGATACCGCGACCGGAGACTTTATCGTACGCTGTGGCTCATGAGTTACACGGAGAAAATCATGGGATTACTCGAATCATTCATTCGCTGGTTAGAACACCGATACGAGCGCAAGTTGGAAAAATACTGCCTGACTCATGGCCAATATTTAGCAGCGGCTACGCGTACCTGCGTACGCGACCACAACAACCTTCGCGATCATTTTCAAAGGACTAAATACTGGCAGTTAGGAATCGCGACAGGATGTTTTAACGACATCGCCATGCATCGAGTGCGCGTGGCCCTGCCTTTCAATCTGCACTCAGTCAATAAAATGGAGATTCATCATGAACGTTAAACACCTCATCGTGGCGAGCTTGTTAGCAACCAGCGTAGCGGGAATCACCACTGCCGGCGCCAACGAAAACAATCCCTTGCATCCAAGTTATTTTTGGGACAAGACGCAGGTAGGGGCGGTTACCCAAAACGCCGGCGGTGCGAATGCCGCGCCGATCACCAATCCGCTGCATTCCGGTTACTTCGCGGCCAAAGTATTGGCGTCGCCATTCGTGGCCACGGGGGCGCCCAAAACCGGCCGGTATGTCGATGACCGCAATCCGTTACACCCCGGATTCCGTCGGTCGTAGGACTTGGGTGAGGTGATCGTATGCCGATGCTCATCAATGGTTATAGGTTACGGCCGTCTGCGAGGCATGGTCTCTCGGGCGGCCGCAAGCAAGTAGGTATCCCGTGTTCGCGGGATAGGCCGAAGCCGTCCATTTCCCTATGCTTTCTTCAGCTTTCGGGACGCAAGAAATTTAGGCTAAACCTATTCACATCCCACTTGAACAAGTAGGGATTTTATTCATCGTAAAGCGTAGCATTATTCACGTGGCGAGCCAATCTCTCTGGCCACTTCTCACCAACCTAATAAAGGAGGATGAACCACGTTTCAATTCGTCGACTAATCAAATTGAAGGAGACATGATGAAAAAGATCGTTGTGGTATTGGCTTTGGCAGGTGTATTCATTACGCCCATTTCGCAAGCAAAAGAGTGGAAAGAAGTTATCATTGCGATGGATGCGACCTACCCGCCGTTCGAGTCGCTCGCTCCCGATGGCGCGCTGGTCGGTTTTGATGTTGATCTGGCGACTGCTGTGTGCACTCAAATGAAGGTCAAGTGCAAGCTCGTCAATGTCGGCTGGGATGGCTTGATCCCTGGTCTTGTGGCGAAAAAACACGATGCAGTATGGTCGTCGATGGTCATTACCGACGAACGCAGGAAGGTTGTCGACTTCTCCGATACCTATTACCGCATGCAAAATCGTTTTGTGGCCAAAAAGGGCGCGAACATCGCGATCAGCAAAGAAGGTTTGAAGGGTAAGACGATTGCTACGCAAACCGGAACCGTGCACGACAATTTCGTGACTGAACAATTCGGCGACGTCGCCACTATCAAGCGCTATATCGGCGGAGGCGAGCCATATCTCGAATTGCTCAACGGGCGCGCTGACCTGCACTTCAACTTCATCGTGCAGATTCAGGATGGCTTCCTGAGTAAAGACGGCAACGATAAGAGTTTCGAGCTCATCGGCCCGACCTACACGGGTAAAGACAACAAGATACTCGGCGAGGGTGTTGCCGTTGCGGTTCGCAAGCAGGACAAAGAACTGCGCGAATTGCTCAACAACGGCCTGGCCACGGTAAAAAAGAACGGCACATTCAAGAAAATCAACGACAAGTATTTCTCGTTTGACCTGTCTGGCCGCGAATAGCGCGTTTGACTGATGGTGCATACCGGCGGCTGATACCGTTGAGGTAGGAGCCGCCGTTTTCTTGTGGTGAGTGCCGATCTGGGTTAGCGTCAGCACAAAGCCAGAAAGCTGACGCACCGGAATTTCTCAAATGATACTGGACTACGTGATGACCGTCGTCTCTGCGGGGTGGGCTACCCTCGAGGTGGCGCTTCTTTCGCTACTTTTTGCGGTGCTGTTGGGCTTGCTTGGCGCGATCTGCAAGCTATCTGGCAATCGCTTGTTGGCGGGCGCGGCTGACGCGTATACGAGCGTCATTCGCGGCATTCCCGATCTGGTGATGATGCTGTTGATCTTTTACGGTGGCCCGGCGGTGATTAACCAGATAATCGAGCTGGCGGGCGGTGACGGCAATTTTGATCTAAACCCATTTGCGGCCGGCACGATCACGCTGGGCATCATATTTGGCGCATATCTGAGCGAAACTTTTCGCAGCGCCACAATGGCGATTCCCAAGAGCCAGGCGGAGGCGGGTTTGGCATTCGGCATGAGTAAGATGCGCGTGTACTTGCGCATAGTTTTGCCGCAGATGATACGTTTGGCGATTCCTGGGTTTACCAACAATTGGTTGGTCCTGGTGAAAGCCACCGCGCTGGTGTCCATCATCGGCCTGCAAGACGTCATGTTTAAAGCGCGCGGCGCATCAGAAGCCACTCGTCAACCCTTCACGTTCTATCTGGTTACTGCGCTGGTGTATCTGGCCATCACGACGGTATCCATGCTGTTCCTGCGTTGGCTTGAGAAGAAATATTCGGCGGGTGTGATGCGAATAGATTTTTCGTAGGCGCGCCGTAATGAATTGGGATGTGATACTCGAACATCTGCCGCTTTTTGGTAAGGGCATTCTGATTTCCGTGTTCTTGCTGGTGGTATCAACTGCTATCGGATTCTTGGTGTCGATCCCGCTTGCGCTCATGCGCGTTTCGCCTAAACTCTGGGTGGCGGGGCCGGTAGCGGCGTTTACTTTTGTCATTCGCGGCACGCCAGCAATGGTGCAGTTGTTCATGATCTATTACGGCCTGTCGCAGTTTGAGGCAGTGCGTGCAAGCATGCTGTGGCCATGGCTTTCGAATGCAACCTTTTGCGTAATTTTGGCTTTTGTGATCAACACGGCGGCGTATACCACCGAGATTTTCGCGGGCAGCTTGAAGAACACTCCTTCCGGGGAAGTGGAAGCTGCGCAGAGTTTGGGGATGGGGACGTTCAGCTTGTATCGGCGCATTCTGCTGCCCTTGATGCTGCGCCGTGCGCTGCCGCAATACAGTAACGAGGTGATCATGACGCTGCACCGGACTTCGCTGGCCAGCTTGGTCACGATGCTCGATATTACCGGTGTCGCGCGTTTTCTGAACGCACGGTTTTATCTGGCCTTCGAGCCATTCATGACGGCGGGGGCAATCTATTTGTTGCTGACCTTGGTGCTGGTCAAAGGATTTAGGCTGGCTGAGCGCAAGTGGCTGGCTTATTTGCAGCCGCGCCCATCCTGATCCGAAATTCAATTGAAAGAATAACGCAGAAGCGTCATAGAAGCTGGAGACAGAGTGAGTCAGTTAGTCGTTGAAAATTTGTTCAAGCGCTTCGGCGACAACGAAGTGCTTAAGGGCGTCTCATTAGAGGCCCAAAAAGGTGATGTGATCAGCATCATTGGTTCCGGCGGCTCTGGCAAAAGTACTTTTTTGCGCTGCATCAACTTGCTCGAAAAACCGACCGATGGCCAGATTATTGTGGATGGAGAACCGCTGAAACTAGCGCGCGGCAAACATGGAGATCTGGAGAGCACCGATGCCAAACAATTGCAGCGGGTGCGCGCCAAATTGGCGATGGTGTTTCAGAGCTTTAACCTTTGGTCGCACATGACCGTCCTAGAGAACGTGATTGAAGCGCAGGTGCATGTATTGGGACTGCCCAAGGCGCAGGCCCTGGAGCGCGCCAAAGCCTATCTCGACAAGGTCGGCATTTACGATCGGCGTGATTACTACCCCGCACATTTGTCCGGTGGTCAGCAACAACGTGTCGCGATTGCACGTGCGCTAGCGATGGAACCTGAAGTGATGCTGTTCGACGAACCGACCTCGGCATTGGATCCCGAGTTGGTCGGTGAAGTGCTGCGCGTGATGCAAAACCTGGCATCCGAAGGGCGCACCATGATTGTTGTGACGCACGAAATGGCATTTGCCAAGAGCGTGTCGAACCACGTGATGTTTTTGCATCAGGGGCGGGCGGAAGAAGAAGGCAATCCTAAAGAAGTACTTGTCAATCCTCGCAGCGAGCGCCTGCGGCAATTTCTCTCCGGCTCATTGAAGTAAGCTACAGGCTATGGGATTCATCACGGAATTGTCAAATTCGCCCCGACTGTGCTGCAATGGTCGTATGAATACTTCAACTTGGCCAGCGCAATAAGTAAGATTTTCGCAATTTAATAACGGCCTCGGAGACAATCCATGTTCAGCCACGTCACTATCGGGACGCACGATCTTGAGCGTTCCATCACTTTTTATGACGCAACGCTCCTCCACCTAGGAATCGAGCGCGTGTCAAATAAATATCCCAACTGGGCGGCTTGGCGACGTCCGGGAGAAAATGCGAAGTTCTGGGTCGGCCTTCCTTACAACCAACTTCCGGCGAGTTGTGGCAACGGCTGTATGGTTGCGTTTGCCGCCGAAACGCGCGCCGCCGTTGATGCAGCGTACTCGGCGGCAATGGCAGCGGGCGCCCGCGATGAAGGCCCCCCTGCGCTGAGGCCCGACTACGGGCCCAGCTACTACGGCGCCTACATTCGAGATCCAGACGGAAACAAGATCCACTTTGTTCACCGAGGCGAGCCTTGATCTCGTAATTCATGCACATCAAGCGCAACAAGCTCGTGCACCGAACCGTCGATGGCACGTTTCGCCCGCCATCGTTGGCACGTGATAGCGGTCGTTGAACAACGGCTTTTCGACTAGCCCGAAAGGAGCGCTTCTGGCGGGCACTGAATGCGACGGTTCATCAGACCGCAAAATTTTTGAAATGCCGCGAAGCCGCCGCTCGTGAATGGCGGCTTCGTACGGAAAAGCGTGAATTGCAAGACCGCTCTTCGGAGGAACACTTATGGCCGTTCGCGTGCCCATTAAATCTTACCAAGTGATGTGGTCTGAAATATCAATTCGAACCCACTCGAGCTAGTACCGGTTGTATTTTTCCAAGACCTTCAACATCGACTTCTCTTCTTTGATAATCGGGATCATTTTGCGTTCCTCGTCGTCGTAAAGCTTCAAAAACTCGACGACTTTTTCCGCGGCTTCCTGCGGCTCGACTATGACGCCGTCTGAATCACCAACAATGTAATCGACCGGCTTGACCATGATGCCGGCGCAATTCACTGGAATTTGTTTCGCGACACTGACGTAGCGCCCGACTGATGTGGCTGGGCTGATGGCGCGACTAAAAATCGGGAAGCCGATTTCCGTGACTTCTTCCACGTCGCGCACACTGCCGTGGCTCAATACTCTTCCGTTATGCCACAAATCGAAAACCGACTGTCGAGAAGTGATGATCGAATGTAAAGGCGATACGAATACCGGCGCGATTCATTATGGCAAAGCTCGTCGCATCGACGGCTGACAGTTTGTGCAGATCGGCTCGCTTGAAGTATGCCCACGACTGCTCAAGATCGCGTAGCTCGCAAGGAAGAATTTTGACCATGCGAGGTGTATAAATCGATTCTTTCCATGCTAGCGCGACATCCCGATGCGTATTGCGTTCAAGGAAAGTGAACGTCTCGATCACGACAGGAACGGAGGTATGGAGTTTCGCCCCCGCATTATTTAGGATTTCCCATTGGCCGCGAGCGTTTGTGTGCAGCGGATCGCGGGTGAGCGCAAGTGCAATCCACGCGCCGCTATCGACGAATACGGCCTCGCGCTGGCGCATCAGGGTTCGTCGTGAACGCTATCGTGTTCCATCGAGGTGCGTCGTGGTTCGCCGTCCCAGATGCCTACGGGGCCCGTTGTCTGGGGTTTGAGCACGACCGTTCGGATCGCTTCGCGCACGAGTTCCGCAACACTGCGGCCCGAGCGCGCAGCAGCTTCTCGTAGGGCCGCTAGTTCTTCTTTGCGCAAGTAGACTTGAGTTTTTTCCATGTAGGTCACTATACGGCCGATGATGACGTACGTCAACGTTTAGAAAATGTTACCAAAATCCCGCACATTTCGCCGCAATTTTGGCCGCGACGGCGACGTAGTCCCCGACAGATGGCAGGGCAAAAAAAGTTGGGAAGCCGGGTACTCTATCGCAGTAGCTCAAGTTCAAAACGCTTGCGGCCGTGTATACGTTAGGTACTGAAGTCAGCGACGTCCAATGTCGCGATTCGTGTGATTCCGGTGGTTTCAGCCAGCCATACGAGTGAGATATCCGCCCAGTCCGGATCGATATCCGCGTACTTGCACAGTAATTCGGCGATGCGTCCATATGCGCTACGATCCGGATGATGCACCTCTATCGCACTTTTTTGAACAAGCTCGGCTACCGCCGCCCGTAAGCGAGCCGGCAGGAAGTAGGCAGTTTCGGTCAACACAGTTTCTACCGTATGCAATGCGCCGCGAAAACCGGCTAACCACCGAGCGGCGGCAAGGTGCTGAGGGTCGTCGCGGGCGTACAATGCGATCATCACACCGGTATCGAGCAAGACACCGCCCGCCGGCGCCTTCGCTTGCGTTACTTTTTCTCGCTTGGCGCGACGGAAATCACCCGTGACGCCGCCGTCGACCGCCTAATGCGCTAAATAGCGCGAGCGCGAACTGCCTTCTTATCCGCGCCTTCACCGCCTAATTCTCCCGCCCCCACGAGCCCGGCCTGTTTGAATGCTTCATATACTTTGCTGGGAGCTTGCTTGCTGCTTGCTGCTT
>JANNMV010000433.1:0-4072 GCA_031398205.1 Pseudomonadota bacterium
GCCGGAGACGCGTATTTCGAAAAACTCGTCGAGATTGGAATCGGCGATGGACACATAACGTAACCGCTCCAATAACGGATAGCCCTCATCCTCGACCAGATCGAGAACGCGTTCGTTAAACGCGAGGTAGCCCAGCTCCCGGTTAAGAAAGTGGGAGTCGTGTGTCATGTTAGGGCCTGACTATGCTGTCTTGGTGTGACCGAGGTTAGCGGCGAAATATTACGTTTTTGTGACAAGTTGTAACAAATAGTCCGGCTGTTGCGGTTGTTGCGTGGCACAATAACTTACCCTCTAGTAGTGGCGCGGAGGCGCGCCTTAACCGCTGAAACCATGAACGAATTTTCAACCATCGCCGCCGTCGACTTAGGTTCCAACAGCTTTCGCTTACAAGTCGCGCGCGTTGAAGAAGACCACATCTACCCGCTCGATTCACTCAAGGAAACCGTGCGCCTGGCGGCGGGACTCAGCGATGATAAGACCTTAAGCGAAGATTCTCAAGAGCGCGCGTTGACTTCACTCAGGCGTTTTGGCGAACGACTTCGCGGCATGCCGGTGGATTCGGTGCGCGCGGTAGGAACCAATACGCTGCGCGTGGCAAAAGATTCCGATGCTTTTTTGCGCAAGGCACAGAAGGCCTTGGGGTTTCCCATTGAAGTCGTCGCCGGCCAAGAAGAAGCGCGCCTCATATACCTCGGTGTGGCCCACGGCCTGCCGCTAAAACGCGACCGTCGCTTGGTGGTCGACATCGGCGGTGGCTCGACCGAATGCATTATTGGGCGCGGCTTCCATCCGGTTCGGATGGAAAGCTTATACATGGGCTGTGTCGGCTTCAGTCAGCGTTATTTTGGCGATGGCAAATTGTCGGCAAAAGCCTTTAAAGAAGCTGAGATCGCGGCGGCGACGGAACTCGATACGATCGTACACGACTTCACACCCGACGAATGGAAAGAGGCCATCGGCTCGAGCGGCACGGCGCGTGCGATTGCCGAGGTGCTGGAAGCCGCTCATCCGAGTTCCAGCGGCATCACCCCGAAGGGCATGGCCTGGATTAAGGATAAGCTGATCAGCACCGGCGACCTGCGCAGGCTGGATTTGCCGGGCCTGCGCGAGGATCGCAAGCCGGTTTTCGTCGGCGGCTTCGCCATTATGTCGGCCGTGTTTCGCCAATTGCGCATCGAGGCGATGCACACCACCGAATGCGGCCTGCGCGACGGCGTGCTGTGGGACATGCTCGGCCGCATTCAACATCGCGATGTGCGCGAGACCACGGTGAAACAATTTATGCGTCGCTACCGCGCCGATCACCCGCAAGCAATGCGTGTGGAGAAACTCAGTGCGAACCTGTTCAAACAACTCGCTGCACAGCACCCCGATCCGGAACATGTGTTCCCGGACTTGGCCTGGGCCGCGCGGCTGCATGAAATCGGCGTTTCCATCTCCTATCCGAGTTACCACAAACACTCCGCCTATATTTTAGGCAATGCCGATATGCCCGGTTTTTCGAAAATGGAGCAAGCCCTTCTCGCGCGCTGGGTGTTGGGTTGCCGCGGTTCGCTGACGAAAGTGGCGCCGCTGATCGAAAACACCGAAGACTGGTTGCCGTTGTTGGCGTTGCGTTTGGCGGTGTTACTGCAGCGCGGCCGCATGGTCACGCGCTTGGGCGAAGTTCGCTTGGATTATTCCGGCAAGGAATTCGTTCTGGGCATCGACGCCGGGTGGTTGGGGCGCAATCCGCTTACCGCCGCCGCGGTGGAAGCGGAAGTCAAAGTTTGGAAGAGCGTTAATTTGCGTCTCGAGTTTGAGAATTATCGTAAGCACGACGAATTGCCTGACGCCTAACTCAATACCCGGGCGATGGCCTGAGAGCCGCTCTGGTATTGGCTCCCAGGCCATTGCCTGGACATTGAGTGCGCGCGCGCATACGAGGGCATGCGCATTTCGTTTTATGCCGCTAATCTGCGAAAATAGAGTTTCGATTTGCCGCAATCGGAATTTGAACCTCATGACCACACCAAACCGGAAAAAATCGAGGCCGGACACTCACCGCTATCAAGCGTGTTTGAAAACACCGTTTGCGGTGTTGGGCATTTGCACCGATGGCGATTATCTGACGCGCATCGAATTCTTGCCGCGCAAGCATTCTCCGCTTGAACCACTCACGCCGGCCGCGGCGCTGGCGTGCCGGCAACTTGAAGCCTATGTCGAGGATGCGGATTTTCGCTTCACCCTACTGCTCAGCGTTGAAGGCACCTTACATCAGATGGCCGTGTGGCGAGCCATGCAGGGTATTCCGCGCGGCGAAACGCGCACTTACGGCGAACTGGCGCGGGCCATTAAATCGGCGCCGCGCGCCGTCGGCCAAGCCTGTGGAAAAAATCCGGTGCCGATCATCATCCCCTGTCATCGCATTGTCAGCAGCACCGGCATGGGTGGATTCATGGGCGCGCAGGAGGGTGAGCCGATTAAGATCAAGCAATGGCTGCTCGCCCATGAGCAGTGCTGACGACATCCTCGATCGATTCTGCGATGCGTTGTGGTTGGAGCAGGGCCTGGCACGCAATACGCTTTCCAGTTATCGCGGCGACTTAGTGCAATTCGCGGCGTGGCTGAGCGAGCACGGAAAAAAATCGCTGATCGAAAGCGACCGCGCCGACATTCAATCCTACCTGGCCGTACGCATCATGCGCGACCACGCCAAACCGCGCACCACGGCACGCTTGTTGTCGAGCATGAAACGCTTTTATCAATACGCATTGCGCGAAGGAAAGATCGAAATCGATCCGACCTTACAAATCGCAGCGCCGAGATTATCGCGCTTGCTGCCAAAAAGTTTGAGCGAGGCGGACGTTGAAGCGCTGTTGAATGCGCCGGATGTCGAGTCGCCATTGGGCTTACGCGACCGCGCGATGTTGGAAACGCTTTACGCCAGCGGTTTGAGAGTTTCGGAACTGATCGGACTGAAAGTCGTGCAAGTGAGCTTGGACATGGCGGTTGTCAAAACCCTCGGTAAGGGAGCGAAGGAACGCTTGGTGCCGATCGGCGAACAAGCCCTTGACTGGCTTACTCGATACCTCCGAGAAGCCCGCCCCTCCTTGCTCTCAGGCAAGTCGGGTGACGCAATGTTCGTCACCGCGCGCGGTAGCGCGATGTCGCGCCAGGCGTTTTGGTATTTGATCAAACGCCATGCCGTCAGCGCGGGAATTGGTAAACCGCTTTCGCCTCACACCCTACGTCATGCCTTTGCGACCCACCTCATTAATCATGGCGCAGACTTGCGCGTGGTGCAACTATTGCTCGGTCATGCGGATATTTCCACGACCCAAATTTACACCCACGTGGCACGGGAACGCCTTAAGCAATTACATGCGAAGCATCACCCGCGCGGATAGAAAACTCAGTGTTAAACTAGATTCGTGAATTATCTACTCGTTGCCGTCATTGCCTATTTATTAGGCTCCGTGTCGTTCGCCGTCATCGTCAGCCGCTTGTTCGGCCTGCCCGATCCGCGTACCTACGGCTCGAATAATCCCGGCGCAACCAACGTACTGCGCAGTGGCAACAAGCTTGCCGCGGCATTGACCCTGCTCGGAGATGCGCTTAAAGGCTGGCTCGCAGTGGCAATGGCCGTGCGCGCCGCACCCATATTAGGCCTTGGCGAGGTGCATATTGCGATTGCCGCTGTGGGTGTTTTTCTCGGGCACTTATTTCCGGCGTTCTATCGCTTTAAGGGCGGCAAAGGCGTCGCCACGGCGCTGGGGGTGTTGCTGGCGCTGGATTGGCGCGTGGGGTGCGCCGCCGCGGCGATTTGGCTGATCCTGTTTGCACTGACGCGAACGTCGTCGATCGCGGCGCTCGTTGCGACGGCGACGACGCCGATTGTGGCCTTCTATTTTCGCGGCGCGGACCTGACCACCGGCATCGTCTTGTTGCTCGCGCTATTGGTGATTTGGCGTCACAAGAAAAATATCGCGCGCCTAATTTCCGGACGCGAGAATCAAGTAGACGATTCAAAGTCGGTTAGATAAAAAGCCGCGTGTATTACCGCATTCCCGGCATCATGCCTTTCATACCG
>JANNMV010000437.1:0-2557 GCA_031398205.1 Pseudomonadota bacterium
GGCTGGATCGTGATCTCCAACCCGACCAAACGCAACGCGCTGTCGTTTGAAATGTGGCGCGATTTTCCGCAACTATTGCGCGAGTTTGCCGACGACCCGGCGATCCGCCTGGTCGTGCTCACAGGGGAAGGTGAACACTTCGCCGCCGGCGCGGACATTTCGCAATTCGGCGAAAAGCGCAGCAGCGGTGAAGCGCTGAGCCAATACAATGAAACCCTCAACATCGCCACCGCTGCGCTGCTGGATTTTCCCAAGCCCTTGCTCGCCAAAATTCGCGGATCCTGCGTGGGCGGCGGACTGGCGCTGATACTGGACTGCGATTTGCGTTTTTGTTCCGACGAAGCGGTATTCCTCATGCCCGCCGGCAAGCTTGGGCTGGGCTACGAATTCGGCGGCATCGAGCGCATGATTCAGGTGATCGGCCCGAGCAATGCTTGTGATCTATTTTTCTCGGCGCGCAAGTTGAATGCGGCGCAAGCGAAAGAAATCGGTGTCGTCAATCAAGTGTTCGCGAAACAGGATTTCGACGCCGAATTCGCCGCGATCTGCGCGCAAATCGCGGCGAATGCGCCCATGACTTTAGCTGCGGCGAAATTCGCCATGCGCGAAGCCTCGCGGCCCAGCGCCGAGCGCGATATGGCGAAAGTTCAGGCGCTTTACGACGCGTGCTTTAAGAGCCAGGACTATGCGGAAGGCCGTAGTGCGTTTTTGGAAAAACGGGCGCCGCGCTTCCAAGGAAAATAGATTCCGCGTCCATTTATAAATATTGGCGCCGCAATTTTCAAGGAAAGACGCTTGATGCAGCAAACTCCGTGGCTACGCAAAATTTTGTTCGCGCTGTCCCTTTTTGTTCTCGGGCTAGCGTCGAGCATCGCCCAGGTCAAGATAGAAGATACACTCAAGAAATCGGCGAAACCCACCACACCCTCCGATGTAAAAAATCCAGTCTCGGCGCCCGCCAACAGCGCGGCAAACACGATACCCTGCGACAAAAAACCGGCCGGCTGTACAACGGCCTTCACGCCGGTTGCAGCCTACGTTGCACCGCGCTGGTATGCCGGCCAGGAAAAAAATAAAGGCGAGGCCGCCCAGAGTCAGCAAAAAGCGATTGCCTACTTGGAAAAATACAAAGCGCACGCGATCAAGCGCGGCTGGGAATTGAACGATATTGCGCGATCCTATGCATTTTTCGTATCGCTGACCTACAACGTTTACTCGCAAGGAAAAGGGCCGGATCGTGCGCAAATGGAAAAGTTGACCAAACGCTTCCGGCGCGATCTCGCCAAGGATGCGAAATTTCAAGCGAACAACGATCAAGAGCGGCAGTTCATCTACGAGCGCCTGATCTTAGTCGCGCTGGATAATGAAGGAGGATACATCTTTGCCAAGCAACGCAACGATCGCGTCTCGCAACAAAAACATCGCGAGCGCGCAAAACTTTGGTTGGAAGAGGTGATCGAAGTTTCCGTCAACCAAATTCCTAGCTACTGGAAATGAATCATGCCCCTTGCTAAAACCCGTGACGGTGTAAACCTCTATTTTGAAGAAACCGGCACCGGCGCGCCCATCGTGTTCGTACACGAATTCGCCGGCGATCATCGCAGTTGGGAACCGCAGATCCGATTTTTTTCCCGCTACTATCGTTGCATCACCTACGGCGCGCGCGGTTACCCGCCCTCTGACGTGCCGAGCGATCTAAACGCCTATTCGCAGCAACACGCGCGCGATGACGTGATTGCCGTGATGGATCATTTGGGCATCGCCAAAGCGCATGTCGTCGGGCTGTCTATGGGCGGTTTCGCGACCGTGCATGTGGGCATCACCTATCCGCAGCGCGCGCTGTCGTTGGTGGTCGCGGGTTGTGGTTACGGCTCGGAGCCATCGCAAAAAGCGCAGTTTCGCAACGAGTCGGAGGAAGTGGCAAGGCATATCGAACAGGAAGGCGGCAAATATTTGGCCGAGAAATATTCGCTCGGCCCGGCGCGGGTGCAACTGCAAAACAAAGATCCACGCGCGTGGCGCGAATTTGCCGACCAGCTTGCGCAACACTCGCCCACCGGCTCGGCGCTAACCCAACGCGGCGTGCAAGCGCAGCGACCGTCGCTGTGGGAGCTGAAAGATTCGATTGCTAAGATTGATGTGCCGACCTTGATCCTCACGGGCGATGAGGACGAGGCGTGTTTAGAAGCGTCGTTATTTCTTAAGCGTCAGATCATGACGTCGGCGTTAGTGGTGTTACCGCGCACCGGGCATACGTTGAATATCGAAGAGCCCGATGCGTTCAATCGCGCGTTGAGCGAATTCTATTTAGCGCAGGCTAGTGGACGCTGGGGGAAACGCGATCCGCGTTCCATTACGACGACTATGACGGTCGCGACACGTTAGGTCATCGCGGGACGCGCAGCGACGAAGCAATCTTGTTGTTTTGCCACTGCGGAATGCGAGATTGCTTCGTTGCTGCGCGCCTTGCAATGACCAATCGAAGAACAGTGGCCTTGCCACGAGCCGCATGGCCATTGCCTCCTGGCAATGCCTTGCCTGCGAGCCGGGCTGGACT
>JANNMV010000501.1:0-1649 GCA_031398205.1 Pseudomonadota bacterium
CGGAATTTCAGTGCCGAACTGCACCACCTTTGGAGACTTTGAAAACGCCATAACCTTGCGACACGCTTTGATCACATCGGCTTCGGACAGCGTAGCGCCCTCCTCCTTCACCACATAGGCGCCAACTTCCTCGCCGTACCAATCATTGTCAAAGGCGATGGCGAGTCCGACTTTAACACCGGGAATCGTCTGCAACACTTCCTCGATTTCGAATGGGCTATATTTCACGCCCCCACGATTGATCAGTTCCTTAATGCGCCCCGTAATGAATAAAAATTTACGTCCTTTCTTATCTATTTGAAAAAATCCCTCGTCACCGCTACGGAACCAGCCGTGGGTAAACGCATCGAGATTAGCATCGTCGCGATTGAAATAGCCCAGCATCACGTTGTGGCCGCGCAATACGATTTCGCCTTTTTCGCCCGCCGCTAATTCCTTGCCGCCGGGATCGTGAATGGCAATCTCGTTGATGTTGAGCGCCACGCCGATCGAAGGATATCCATAGTCCGTCAACCAGTGCCGATGCTCAGTCGCATCAAGATCCAGTGGTATGAGACAGGCAAACGCCGTTGTTTCCGAAAGCCCATAACCGTGCACGATTTTTGTTTTGAATTGTTCGGTGAAGCGCGTTACTAAAGAAACCGACATCGTCCCCGCGCCGAATAGGAAATGTCTGAAACAGGTCAGATCAATCTTGGAAAGATCCTCATCGGCTTCGCACAGAAATTGAAAGATGGTCGGCACGACGGAAACGACATTTACGCGCCGCTCCGCAATACGCTGCCAAAACGTGCTCGCTTTGAAGGCGCGGTTGAGAACAACGGAAGCGCCGACATAAAGCGGCGTAATGAGGGTGACGCATAGCCCATTCACATGATGCACGGGCAACACACACATCATGCGCACGTCAGCAGTCAGACCTTGCCATTCCGCAACGCTTTTGCAGTCGCACAGCAAATTATACTGCGACAACATCACGCCTTTCGGCGCGCCGGTGGTGCCGCTGGTGTAAACCAACAGCGCTTGGTCTTCCAGCATGTTTTCCGCCGGGGGGACGAAATCGGCGCTCAGCGAATCCAATCTAGTTTGATAGGTGGCATCCATCACCACAACGTGATCGAGGCACGGAACCTGCGCCTTCAACGCGTGACCACGCCCGGCATACTCGGCCGCGACCAAGCAGACGCAACATCCGGCGTCCCGCAAAATAAACGCAATCCGCTTATCGTCTTCGGCGGCGTTCTGCGGCGTTGCGACCGCGCCGAGCTTCCAGCAGGCAAAAAAAGCGATCACCGTATCGGGATGATTGAAGGCGATTGTCGCCACCTTGTCGCCACGACGAACGCCATGGCGATCGCGTAACAAATTCGCGACTTGATTGATGCGACGATTAAATTCACCGTATCGCCACTCGGCCTGCTCACCACTATCGTCGTTGTGATAGTAGAGAAAAACTTTTTCGCGGCGGGCGGCCGCTTGTCGATCAAGCAAATCGGCAACCGAGCCGAATGGCACGAGATACCGGTCCGGCGGAATCTCGCCCAAGCTGCGCGCACGGCGAATATTCTCCGCGATCGCGGTTACGTTGGGATCGGTCATCATTGGCGATTCAGAAAATCGTTGCATACATATTTTTGATTTTCGGTAAC
>JANNMV010000506.1:0-1513 GCA_031398205.1 Pseudomonadota bacterium
GGGATTGGCGCGCATTATGGGTACATCCTTACGCGAAGAATTCAGCCGCAATTGGCTTACCAAGCTGTCCAGTATCGTCGCCATTCCCGTGATCAAATCGTTTCGCCGCCGCGTCGATCCGCGTCGCTACAACGGTGCAACCCTGGTCGGCTTGCGTGGCATCGTGGTTAAAAGCCACGGCTCGGCCGACGTGTTCGCCTTTGAAACAGCAATTGAACGTGCCGCCGCGGAAGTGAAAAACGGTGTGTTGAAACGCATCGAAGAAATGATGGCGAGTCAGCAAGTCAACGCAGCATGACCTACTCCCGCATCATTGGGACGGGCTCTTATCTGCCTGAGAAAAAACTTTCTAATCGTGACCTTGAATCCATGGTCGATACGTCCGACGAGTGGATTTATACCCGTACCGGTATCCGCAATCGCCACATCGCCGCCGAGCACGAGACCACCAGCGACCTCGCGCTAAAGGCAAGCCAACGAGCTATCGCAGCGGCGAATATCGACGCCAGTGAGATCGATCTGATCATTGTTGCGACCTCGACGCCGGATATGATTTTCCCGAGCACCGCCTGCCTGTTACAAGCCAAGCTGGGGATCAAGGGTGGCGCGGCTTTCGATTTGCAAGCCGTGTGTACCGGTTTTGTGTACGCGCTAGCAACCGCCGATAGTTTTATTCGTTCCGGGCAACATCGTTGCGCACTGGTTATCGGCGCCGAGATTTTTTCCCGAATTCTGGATTGGACCGACCGCGGAACGTGTGTCCTATTTGGCGATGGTGCGGGCGCCGTCGTGCTGCGCGCCAGTGATACGCCGGGGGTGCTGTCGAGTCATCTCCATGCCGACGGTTCCTACGCCAATATTTTGTGTACGCCCGGATCCTTCAAAAATGGCGCCGTGTCGGGCGTGCCATTTCTCAAGATGGAAGGCAATAGCGTATTTAAACTGGCGGTGAAAGTGCTTGATGATGTCGGGCGCGAAGCGCTCGCGGCGAATGGTTTGAGCATCGACCAAATCGATTGGTTCATCGCCCATCAAGCGAACGTGCGAATCATTCATGCGAGTGCAAAAAAATTGGGTTTGCCGCTTGATCGCGTCGTGGTGACGGTTGAAAATCACGGCAATACGTCCGCGGCTTCGATTCCATTGGCGTTGGATGTCGCGGTTGCCGATGGCCGCATTCGGCGTGGCCAGTATGTGCTGCTTGAGGGCGTGGGTGGAGGTTTCACCTGGGGCGCTGTATTGTTGAAGATGTAACATGAATAACACCGCATTTGTATTTCCCGGCCAGGGTTCGCAAAGCGTGGGCATGATGGCAGGCTTCGGCGATGCGCCCGTTATTAAGGCAACGTTTATCGAGGCATCCGATCTGTTACACGTTGATTTGTGGAAGATGGTGCTCGATGGCCCAGCCGAAGACTTGGCGCAAACGGTCAATACGCAGCCGCTCATGCTGACCGCGGGAATTGCCGCATGGCGCGCGTGGCGTAGTCAGGGTGGCGCGATGCCGGACTAT
>JANNMV010000515.1:0-1744 GCA_031398205.1 Pseudomonadota bacterium
ATCAATTCCATGTGGTTTGTCGTCGCGGCCGTGTGCACTTATTTGATCGGCTATCGGTTTTACAGTGCGTGGATCATGGCCAAAGTACTGATGCCCGATGCAACGCGCGCCACGCCGGCCGAGCGCTTTAACAATGGCCGCGACTTCATGCCGACCAATCGCTGGGTGGTGTTCGGCCATCACTTCGCCGCCATCGCCGGCCCCGGCCCCTTGATCGGCCCGACCTTGGCTGCACAGTTCGGCTACTTGCCCGGCACGTTGTGGATATTGGTCGGCGCGGTGATCGGCGGCTGTGTGCAAGACATGGTGATCATGTTCATGTCGACGCGCCGCAACGGCAAAAGCCTAGGCAAAATGGCGCGCGATGAACTCGGCCCCATCGGCGGTTTCGCCGCCTTGATCGGCACGCTGACTATCATCATCATTCTCATCGCCGTGTTGGGCTTGGTGATCGTCAATGCGATGAAGCACAGCCCGTGGGCAACCTCTACGGTGTTTGCGACCATTCCGATCGCGGTTCTGATCGGCATTTACATGCGCAATATTCGGCCGGGTCGTGTGCTGGAGGCGTCACTTATCGGCGTTGCGTTGTTGCTTTTTTCGGTCGTCGGCGGCGGCTGGATCGATCAACATCCGGTGCTGCGCACCTGGTTCGATTACAACGACACGGGCATCGCCTGGTTCGTGATCATTTACGGTTTCGCGGCGGCGATTTTGCCGGTGTGGCTATTGCTCGCGCCACGGGATTATCTGTCGACGTTCATGAAACTCGGCACCATCTTCTTGCTCGCCATCGCGATTCTGTTCCTGCAACCGGAAATAAAAATGCCTGCCATCACGCAGTTCATCGATGGCACCGGCCCGGTGTTCGCTGGAAAATTATTCCCGTTCGTTTTCATTACCATTGCCTGCGGCGCGATTTCGGGTTTCCATGCGCTGGTGTCGAGCGGCACGACGCCTAAACTCATTTCCAGCGAGATGGATATCCGCATGATCGGCTACGGCTCCATGGCGCTTGAGTCACTGGTCGCCATCATGGCGATGATCTCAGCGTGCGTCCTTGAGCCAGGCGTGTTTTTCGCGATCAACAGTCCAGCGGGGATTGTCGGCAAAGAGGCAGCCGACGCCGTCGCACTGATTTCCTCTTGGGGTTTTCCGGTCAGCGTGGAACAAATGCAAACACTGGCGCAGGAGATGGGCGAAAGCACGTTATTCGCCCGCACCGGCGGTGCGCCGTCGCTTGCGGTTGGCATGGCGACAATCCTCAGCACGGCCTTTGGCCAAGGCATGCTCGACGTGTGGTATCACTTCGCGATTATGTTTGAAGCGGTATTTATTTTGACCACGCTCGACGCCGGCACCCGCGTTGCGCGCTTCATGCTGCAAGATTTGCTCGGCCACATTTATAAGCCCTTGGGCGAAACGTCCTCCTGGACGTCGAGCCTCTTCGCCAGTTTTCTGGTGGTCGGCGCCTGGGGATACTTTTTGGTTCTGGGCGTACTCGATCCCAACGGCGGTGTGTATGTCCTCTGGCCGCTATTTGGTATTTCCAATCAAATGCTGGCGGGTATTGCGTTGACGGTCGCCACCGGCATTCTGATCAAATCAGGCAAACTTCGCTATGCTTGGGTCACGGCCTTGCCACTTACTTGGCTGGCAATTTGCACCAGTGCCGCCGCTTACGAAAAGATCTTTAGCGCCAATCCGAAAATCGGATTTTTCGCCGGCGCGAATGACTTAGCGA
>JANNMV010000163.1:0-4694 GCA_031398205.1 Pseudomonadota bacterium
TATTTGTTGTAAAATATTCAAATGAAAACGCAAGCTCGTCGGCGTACTTATGCGGAAATTGTAAAAGCCGGTATGACGATGAATGATTGCGATAACCTAAACGATGAACTGCGCAACGCCGTACTCCGAAAGATACTTCGATGACGCAAATTCCGCTGTTAGCTCAATTTTTAACGCCTGGCATCGTCTTGGCAAGGCGCTTGGTTAGGGGATGGAGTTGTGTCCTCATCGGCGTTTTGTTCGCGATCGCATTGCTTACCTTATTTTTGCAGTGGGCAGTCTTATGCCTACTGGCGACGATCGGCGCGTTTTACTTTCTTTCCGCTTTCGGCGTTTACATCACTGTGACCGGAAATCAAGTCCGAAGAGGGTTGGAGCGCATTAGCCGCGGTGACTTGTCTGGTAGCCGGGACTTGAATTGGGAGGTCGTCAGGGGCAAGCAAGTTGACCGGCTCACCAAGATGAATCAAAACCTGGTCGAGCTCGTTACCCAAGTACGAGACAGTTCGGATCGGATTATGGGCGCCGCGCAGACCGTTGCCGTGGGCAACAATGAGCTCGCCGATCGCACCGAGCATCAAGCCTCAACCTTGGAGGAGATCGCCGCGACGATGGAAGAGCTGGCGGCGACGATTCAAGAAAACGCAAGCCGCTGCGGCGAGGCAAGCAAACTGACCAGTGAGTTTACCGTCACCGTCTCAGACGGTGCCGATGGGGTACAGCGCGTTGCGCAAACTATGGAGCGCATCAACGCCAACTCAAAAAACATCGGCGAGATTGTCGGTTTAATCGAGGGAATTGCGTTCCAGACCAATATCCTCGCCCTGAATGCGAGCGTTGAAGCGGCGCGCGCCGGAGAGCAAGGCCGCGGCTTCGCGGTGGTGGCCAGCGAAGTGCGCAACCTTGCACAACGTAGTGCCGAAGCGGCGAAGGACATCAAAAAGCTGATCAACGTGTCGACACAAACGGTAAGCGACGGCACGCGAGGCATTCATGACGCCGCGCAGACGATGGGTAAAGTCGTCGGCAACGTGCAAACCATCGCGGACTTGGTGCGCCATATCGCCGCGGTATCGCTGGAGCAAAGTCACGCGACGGAAGAGGTGAACCGTGCCATTTTGCAAATGGATGCAGTGACTCAGCAAAACGCCGCGCTGGTGCAAAAGGCTGCGGAAGCATCGCAGGACTTGGAAGGGGAGGTGCAGCAACTCGACGAAGCCATGATGCAATTTCAGATTGAACCGGTCGAAGGGCGCGACACGGCCGTGGCTATGGTCAAGCGCGGCGTCACTCATATCGCCGCAGTGGGTTTGCAGAAAGCATGCGACGATTTTGACGACCCAGACGGCGGGTTCATATCGGGTCAATTCTACTTGTCGGTGTTCGACCTGAATGGCATACGCTTCGCGAACGGCATGGAACCCTGGAAGCGCGGTGAACACATCATCGACTTATGCGATGTCGACGGTAAGAACTATGTACGCAACATGGTCACGAGGGCGCGGGTCAGTGGTTTCGGTTGGGTTCAGTACAAGTGGAAAAACCCAGAGAGCCAACAAGTTGAACTGAAGAACACCTATCTTGAACTAACGGAGAATGTGGTGGTCACTTGTGGCTTATACATAGGTGAGCGCGGTGTCAGTGTGCGTCGACTCGACCGACAGGCGCGGGAAAATCAGCGCGCCGCAGCGCCCGCGCCGCGTTTGGGTAAAGCGAAAAATTCTCGCCCTGGGACAACGTTTAACCGATAATGACGCTGTCTAAAATTATGTCTGCGCACCATGCAACAATACCTGGAGTTCCTGCGCCACATTCGTAGCCAGGGAACTAAAAAAGAAGACCGCACCGGCACCGGCACCTATAGCGTGTTCGGTTATCAGATGCGATTTAATCTGAGCGACGGCTTTCCCGTCGTCACCACGAAAAAATTACACGTGCGCTCGATCTTCCACGAGTTGCTGTGGTTTTTATCCGGCGAAACCAATATCCAATATTTACGCGACAACGGCGTCACCATCTGGGACGAGTGGGCCGACGCCAACGGTAATCTCGGTCCGGTATACGGCAAGCAATGGCGCAAGTGGGAAACCAGCGATGGCCGAGTCGTCGATCAAATTTCCGATGTTGTCCAACAGATAAAAACCAACCCCAATTCGCGCCGCTTGTTGGTCTCGGCGTGGAATGTCGGCGAGCTGCACGATATGGCGCTGCCGCCGTGCCATTTGCTGTTTCAGTTTTATGTTGCCGACGGAAAACTATCGTGCCAACTGTATCAGCGCTCCTGTGACGCCGGGCTGGGTGTGCCGTTCAACATCGCATCCTATGCGTTGCTGACGCACTTGATCGCCCAGCAATGCAATTTGCAAGTGGGCGATTTTGTCTGGAGCGGTGGCGATTGCCATATTTATCTGAATCATCTGGATCAAATCGACGAACAGCTCACACGCGCGCCGTACCCCTTACCTAAGCTCGTGCTCAAACGCAAACCGGAGTCGATTTTTGACTATCGTTTTGAGGACATTGAAATCGTCGGTTATCAGTCGCACGCGCATATTGCGATGCCGGTGGCGGTTTAGGCTGAAATTGCGGCATGTGGCTTGTGAGGCAAGCTGGACAAAGATTCCAGCGGCCACTCCTTGCAGCGCAACTTGTCGCTATGAAAACATCGAACAAACTATCAACCCATCATCGGATCAAGAATGACTATTGAAATTTCCGTAGGCGGCGGGCAACTGCTCGGCAGTCGCGAACTGCAAGAAGACGCTTACCTGATCAAATTGCCAAAGGGCGCCAACGCGGCGGTGGCGCCGACACTATTGATCGTTGCCGACGGCATCGGTGGCCAATACGGTGGCGACATCGCGAGTCAGCTTGCCGTGAAATCTTTTGCCACGGAGATTGCGAGACAACTGAAACCGTCCGCGCAACGCGATTCGCAGGATACCGCGTCGATTGATGCGAATTCAAATATCGCCGCTGTATTATCACAAGCATTGAATTGGGCAAACAAAAAGCTTGCGACAGCCAAGGCGCGCGATCCCGAGCTCGCCCCGATGGGGTCAACTTTTGTTGCCGCACTCGTTTACGCCGACAAGCTGTGGTGGATCAGTGTGGGCGATAGCCATCTCTACCTTGTTCGCAAACGCAAATTGGAACGCAAGAACGCCAGCCACACCTACGGTGCTTTTCTCGACGAAGAAGCATTTTTGGGAAACATCGTGGAACAAGCGACACCACGCGAGCGAAAACGCCTCACCAGTTCACTGGACGGTGCGGAAATCCCCCGTGTGGATTGTCCGCGAACACCGCTGCAGCTTGAGCTTGGCGATGTGGTGATTCTCGCGAGTGACGGCTTGGACGCGCTGTCCGAAGGGCGGATTGTGTTTATTGTCGATGCGGAAAATTCCGCGCAAGAATTTGCGGCTGAGTTACTCAACGCAGTCAAGATGGTTGCTCACCCGCGGCAGGACAATACCACCGTGGTCGTCTTTCGCTACGGTTTGGCGCCGGTGCAGAATAGCGCGCCTGCTGCAGTCGATTTCGATTTCACCAAGACCATCCAGTAGCATTCGGCGTCGTTACAATGGGCCGTCAAGCCGAGGTGGCGATTCGCTCAAGAAGGCGAGTCGCGATTGTGGCGACGCTGGCTAGGCTGTTCTCCACGTGCTTATCCAAACGCATGACCACTACTTTATCGGCGCGCACGAAATGCCCGGCGTGATGAATCCCCGGCGTACCGACGGGAATGAACACATCCGGCTCGTGCGTAAATGTCATGCTGGGTGGTCCGAGGACGACCTGCGGTAGGTTCGTCGCCGGCGGCAGTCGCACCGCATTGAAGCTGGAAACCCACAGCAGGGCATCGACTTCATTTGCCGCAATTAATTTCTCCGCGCTGTTGCGGTACGGATCGAAATCCAAACCCTGTTTGCCGTAACGCGAACGTAGCGGCAATCCCGTCTGCCACGTTTGAGTTCCATTAGCGGAAAAATCGCCGTCGCTGCCGCCGAGCGGAAATCCGGCAAAGCGAATCGTTTGATTCAGATCTTTGATTAATTCTGCCAGCGTTTGGATGGTCAATTCGCCCTGGGGAAAATCAAAGTCGGGCGCGGCCCAAGCGATCACGCCGTAGCGAGCATGCTTCATGCTATCGGCAAGTTCGTTCAAGATTTTTACATCGGACGCAGCGAGATGGTGACCGTCTAGGCGTTGCCCATTCGCCAGCGCGCGTAGCGCGGGCACCAGGCGCGCGAGCGAAGCGTGGCTACAATGCAATGTCTGTGCGCCTGACGGCAAACTCGTGGCAAGCGTGGTGGTGTCGCCCAGCAAAACGATTTTTCGCAGCGCCGGATTTCCAGCAAACATCGTATCGCTCGGGGTCACAACGCGCTCCAAAAAACGCGGGAAACGCGTCAGCACGCTGCTGCCGATGATCAGCACAAAGTCAGCGCGATTTTTTATTTCCGCCAGCGTGGTCGTAATCCAACCGCTGTTTTGCAGCGTCAAAAGATTGCGCAGTTTGGCCGGCATATTCATATGATCGACCACGGCGCCGATTCGATCTGCCAACGCCAACGTCGCGCGCGCACCCGCCACGTCCGTGCCAAAGCCGGCGATCAATGGCGCCTTCGCGCGCGCCAGGATTTGCGCCGCCGCAAGGATCGCGTTGTCCAACGTAGTGGGCGTGCCAGCCA
>JANNMV010000529.1:0-1980 GCA_031398205.1 Pseudomonadota bacterium
GTGGCGTCGTGGTTTGACTATGCCTACGACGACAAAGGTAACCAGATCGAAATGGAAGGCCCGGCCGGTGTGATCGATGTCGGCGGGCGAACCACCGATTGCGTGACCGTATTGGAAGGCCATCAAATCGACCATGCGCGCTCGGGCACCGGCGAGGCCGGCGTCATGGATATTTACGAAAGTATCGGCACCAAGCTGCGCGCGCAATTCGGCGATGGCATCATTTCGCGCAAAGTGTTTGATATGGCGATCCGCACCGGCACGGTAAAACGTTTTGGTAAACCGCAAAACATTAAGCCCATCGTGAACGCGGCGATCGACGAGATCACGGAAAAAGTGATCAACGAAGCGAAGCGTCATTTCGGCAATGGCGCACACTTGGATGTGATTCTGTTCGTCGGCGGCGGCTCCGCATTCATGACCAAGCTGACATCGTACTTTCCGAACGCGAAAGTTGCGCCGGAGCCGGAATTCGCCAACGCCCGCGGCATGTACAAATACCTCAAGCTCAACGCCTAAGGCGTCATGCTTAAGCAGTTGGTCGTCGACCTCGATCCGAAAGATAGTTTGGAGGCCAAACTATTATTGGATTACTTAGCGGCGGGCGACCAACAACTCTGGATCAAGCGCTGTATGTTGGTCGGCTACTTAGTGGTTACCGGGCAATTGCAATTGGCTGACGAAAACGAAGAAGCGCGTGGGCCAGCGGAAGCAGTGGCGGCAACGACGGAGGTATTGGTGAAAAAAGGCGTCGGCAATAAATTGTTCGGGCTAAAATAGCGCCGGCGTCCAGGGAATATGCCTGGAGAGGCGCTCTGGTACGGGGTAGCCCCTCATCGCATCCAGCCGAGCGCGGAAGAAATCTACCGCCTGCACCATCAAACCACCCCTATAAAACTCACAGAAATCACATCAAAATTGTGATCTTCCTGTGAGTTTCACGCCAGTAACTTCAACCGAAGACCATTACGCCGTCTGCCTGGTGGGGTTTTTGCAGGGCCGACTAATTAAGCTCCGCAACACACGTCGCGCGAACAAGAACTCGACGCTGCCCGTGAAGTCTGGCGAAAAAAATGCCCGTCGCCACCCTCGATCTCTGCCGAAAAAGCCAAACAAATGCGCTTTCTTCAAGGTCGCGGCTTTTCCAGTGACACGATTTATCGGCTGTTTAAAGTCATAGAATGATAATGCTGCCTTGCCACGAGCCGCTTCCAGCTTGCCTCCTGGCAAGGCATAGCCTACGATCCAATGGCCATGCGCATCTCCAGGCATTCATGTAGCCTGGATGAGGCGTGGCTAACTACGCGGCCCTAGAGCCGCCAGCAGGAAACCCAGGGGCGCTACAACACATCCAACGGACTCGTCACTCCTTTGCCACCCTTATTCAACACATGGGTGTAAATCATCGTCGTCATATCTTTGTGGCCAAGCAATTCCTAAGCGGTGCGAATGTCATAGCCGCCTTGCAACAAATGCGTCGCGAACGAACGGCGCAACATGTGGGGCGTTGCCGGTTTGGTTAGATTCGCGTCACGCGCCGCTTGCTTGACGGCGCTCAGGCGCGCGACTTCCAACACACGCATACCCGTACCGTACAGCAAGCTGGCAATCAGCCATTGCGTATCCGTCAGTCGCGTGAGTAACGCCTGCACCTCGGCTTGCGTGAGCACCACCGGCAAGTGCTGCGGCCGCTTGGCTCGCTCGACGTTGTCCAGCCACGGCAATTCCTGCGCCAATACCTCGCGATACAGAAACAAGATCGCGAATTTGGCTTGATTCCGCGTCGATGCGGCGACCTGCCCTTCGACCGCGAGATGCGTCAAAAACGCTTCAACCTCCGCAGCCCCCAGGCCACGCGGATTACGCTTGTCAAAATGCACGATGAAGCGTTTAATCCAATCGACATAGGCTTGTTCCGTGCGAATACTGTAATGATTAACCCGGATTTTTGTCGCGGACTTGGTCCAGCAGCTTGGGTCG
>JANNMV010000543.1:0-2376 GCA_031398205.1 Pseudomonadota bacterium
CGATGGTGGAGACTTGGGCTCGTTTAGGGGCGCTTTAGCCATGCCAATTATCCTTTGTAAAAGTTATGCAGAGTTTCTGTTTTGGCCAGCGCACTCGATTCGCCCGAACGGGGGACACCGTATAGGCGGCAGCGTTTCGAAGCGAAAGTATTTGGCGACAGGCCATCAGATCTTTCGTTTGAGCAAAAGTTGTGCCAACGCGCGTTGGTTATCCAGCGGAATTCATCCGTGCCGATCGCCGCATTGATTTAATATCTCGCTGGCGACGCACAAAACACTCGGCGCGAATGTTGAACGCGTTGCTAGTGCGCTTGATTTTTAAACCGACCCGTTTCCCGGTATCCGCTCAGTCATTCCTACAAAACAATTGTAAATACTACCGGTCGAATCGCGTTTATAGTTTTGACGGAGCCCGGTGTTGTTGAACTTCTCAAAACAAAATCCGATGCAACTTCAGCAACCTTGGTTGTGTCAACGGAGATTTATAACTTCAGCAGTTGACAATTTCTTAGTGGCACAGGTTTTGCATTAAGTTGACGAGCGTTAGCTTTTTTAAGACTTACGCCGTCGGGTGTCGAAGGGAATGTGGATGTATCCGCCTCAACCATTCTCATTGACGCCGAAGACAATTTGCCCGCCACTGCTTGCGACGAACTTCTGGCTGCAGATGCAATTATTTTTGGAGCACCAACGTATATGGGGTCGGTCTCGTGGCAATTTAAGAAATTCGCCGACGCGAGTTCGAAACCTTGGTTTGGCCGGCCATGGAAAGATAAAATCACCGCTGGTTTTACCAATTCCGCCAGCATGAATGACGACACGCACTCCACGCTCCAGTACATGACCACCCTTTCCATGAACCAAAACCCGGAGGTAGGGTGGATCAAATGCAGCGGATCCACCGCGCGAATCATAGTCCACGACCTTTCATCAGCAGCTTGGTGGATCCGCTACGCCTGATCCACAACGGCTTGCCCAGTTCATGGACCATGGGCAGTATCGGCAGCGCCGATACGGGTCGCTTGCAATGCAGCACGGCATGCTTTGGGAGGGAACCGGCATGTTGCCGTCAAATAATAAAGCGACAACCCGCAATGACATCAACTTTCTGGGATTTTATGAACGTGTTTAACGCGGCGCTACAGGCGAGTCCTACCGATGCAATAAACAAAGGGGATAGATATGCAGAATGAAATCGCTGCCCCGGCAGCGCCGCTGTCGGAGAGTCGCACCACCGAATCGTTATCACCGTGGTGGCGGCGCGCCAGCCTCATCACCATGGCGCTCGGATTTGCGGTACTCATCCTACTGACCACCAAGGTCTATACCGATGCGCCGCCCATCCCCGATAAGGTGACCGATTCCGACGGATCAATCGTGTTCACGGGCGAAGATGTTCGCAACGGACAACAAGTTTTTCTCAAATACGGCTTAATGGACAACGGGTCGATATGGGGACATGGTGCGTTGCTTGGCCCGGATTTTTCGGCCGCATATCTGCACTCGCTGGCGCTGCATGGCGCAACCCGCCTCGCGCAGCAACGGTTCGGTAGCCCGCTTGAGCGGTTGGCGTCGGGACAGCGCGCCGCTATCGAGGCCGAAGTGCGCTCGGAGCTGAAGCACAATGGCTATGATTCCCCAACCGGAGTGTTGGCCGTAGGGCTCGGCTACCAAGACTGGTTCAAACAGCAACCCGGTGTCTGGATCGAGTATTTCGCTGATCCGTCGAGAAACGGTGGCCTCACCGCCAAAACCATTAGCGATCCAGTTGAGTTGAGTCAGCTCAGTGCGTTTGTCGCGTGGACCGCGTGGGCATCGGTCGCCAATCGGCCCGGCACAGCGCATTCGTATACCAACAACTTCCCATACGATCCCGTGGCGGGCAACACACCGACCGCTGACGCGGTGTTGTGGAGCGCGCTGAGTCTCGTCTTTTTGCTGGGCGGTACCGCAGCGGTGTTGCTTGCTTTTGGCAAGTTCGACTACCTCGGCTGGAAGGCCAGGCCCGGCTATCTTCACCCCAAGATTCTCGGTGCGCGCGTGACCCCAGGCCAGCGCGCGACCTTGAAATACTTTGCCGTTGTTGCGCTGTTGTTTTTGGCGCAGACCCTGATCGGAGGCGCCGTCGCACATTACCGCGCCGATCCGGGTACATTTTATGGCTTCGATTTAGCGGCTTGGTTACCGAGTAACCTGCTGCGCACTTGGCATTTGCAACTGGCCATCTTTTGGATTGCAACTGCTTATGTGGCCGGCGCGCTGTTTCTCGCCGCGACTCTGGGCGCAGGCGATCCGGCGGGGCAGAAAAAAGGTATCGATATCTTATTCTGGGCGCTGATAATTATTGTCGTGGGCAGTTTGTTGGGTGAATGGGCC
>JANNMV010000579.1:0-1529 GCA_031398205.1 Pseudomonadota bacterium
AACTGCAGGTAGGCCGGCGCCAGGCCGCTTTGCCAATCGTTACAGTGGACGATATCCGGGCGCCAAGTCAAAGGCGATTCATCGCTGCCAAGTAGCGCGGCGACATAACCGAGCAGCCCAAAACGTAAATGGTTGTGCGGCAAATCGTTGCCTGCACGATCCTGATAAGGCCCATTTTCATGGTGGTAGAGCGTCGGACAGTCGAGCAACATGAGCGGCACATTACTATCCGGCGTACGTGCGGTGCGTAGGGTACAGTCCGGATAGTAGGCCGACACATTGGAAATGAGCGCCGCCCTGCGGGTATGCGGCAGTTGCGCCATGACGCTGGCATAGCCTGGCAACAGGATGCGCACATCTAAGCCGAGCGCCTGCAATGCGGCAGGCAGGCTGGCGGACACATCCGCCAACCCGCCAGTCTTGACCAGGGGATAAAGTTCGGACGTGACGAACAGGACTTTTATGCGGCGCAACGCCATGTTGGCAACATTGTACGACAATGCGACCGTACTACGGAATAGGGCGGGGATTTGCCTTTAAATGGGCGTCGAGGGTGGCGAATAGCCGCGCGCGGCTGATGGGTTTTTGCAGATAATCGTCCATGCCCGTGGCCAGGCAAATTTCACGGCTCTCACTGATTGGATTAGCGGTGAGTGCGACGATGGGGACGCGCTTCGCGCTTTGTTTTTCTTTCAGGCGAATCGCCGCCGTCGCCTCGAGGCCGCCCATTTCGGGCATTTGAATATCCATCAAGATCAATTCAAAACGTTGGCGCTCAACGGCCGCCAGCGCTTCGCGCCCGTTGTTGGCTATCACCACGCGGTAGCCGCGTTTTTGCAGGAGATGTAGGGTGAGCAGTTGATTGTCAATATTGTCTTCGACCACCAAAATGGTGCAGGCGGAAGGCTCAAGCGGTTCGGGGCTCACAATATCGTAAATCTTCAGTTGCCCAAAGCTGCTCGACTTCGGCTCCGCCGATAAGTGCGTGCTGCTGCGGTGGTCGGACGCGCGGCGTTTTTCACCGGAGTAGGGCGGCGTATTGCGAGCGCCCAGCACGACTGCTGACAGGGCGGATTCGGCGCGCACACTGCGTGCGACCAGCAGGCGTTTTTCCGGCGTCGACTGCGCGCTCGCGACCGGGCGCGCAACACGCGCTGCTTGGATTTGCATCCGCGCCAGTTCGGTCGCCTGCCGATTAAACAGGAATAACAAACCGAGATAGACCACACTGAAGCCCGTGAATGCCAGTGCCGCGGCGGCCACCGGCAGGGCGCCATGAAACAGCGCCACGCTCCATGGCAAGATTAGCCCAAACATGAAGGCGGGGAAGCTGACCGCGCTCGATGCCGTGCTCCACAGAACGGCGGCGGCGACTAACGCAGTCGTAACAACCAACGCGACCTGCGCCACGCTCGAAACCTCGGTCTGAATGAGCGCCAACAGGCCCCACAACAGACCGGTAACCAAATTGACAAGCACACCGGCGTTATGCCAGAGCGCGGGCGGCGTTACGCTCGATTTAGCCAAAA
>JANNMV010000635.1:0-1590 GCA_031398205.1 Pseudomonadota bacterium
GCCCGGCGCGTTCACGCCGACCTGCTCAGCCAAGCATGTGCCCGGTTACAAGGACAAATACGAGCAACTGCGCGCCAAAGGCGTGGATGAGATTTGGTGTATTTCCGTTAACGATCCGTTTGTGATGGGCGCCTGGGGGCGCGATCAACAAACCGATGGCAAGATCCGCATGATGGCGGACGGCAGCGCCGACTATACGAAAAAACTCGGCCTTGAATTGGATTTGATCGGACGCGGTTTCGGGCTGCGCTCGACGCGCTACTCGATGCTGGTCGACGATGGCGTTGTTAAAGCGCTGAATGTCGAAGCGGCGGGAAAATTTGACGTCTCCGACGCCGACACGATGTTGAAAGCGCTCTAGGGGTAGTTTTGCATCCCGTTTGCAACTTGTGCACAACCCAGTGCACGTTGCGCAATCCCGGGTGTCGTTCCCGCGAATGCGGGAATCCATAGGGCTTAAACGAGTCCGATAACGACACGCCACGCGAGAGCAAAAATCCGGGCAACTTTGCCGACTCTATGGATCCCCGCCTTCGCGGGGATGAGGGGGCTGGCCTCGGGCCACATTTTGGGTTGCACGCTTTTCCTGAGTTGACGTATTGCCCGATGAACTTTGCCAAATCCGTGCGGTCGTAAGTTATGTTGAAACGAAATTTTCAACGTAACTCAAGAAAGCCACTGCGCCGCGGTGCGCCACGAATAGTTCGAAGTTAATTTCCCCAGGCTGAAATAGTAGATCGAAAGATCTCGATGCGAGCACGTCTCACGACTGTTTGCGTTTGTTGCTCGGAGGTATTTCATGAAGTCAGTTAAAACGTTGTTGATTGCTGGTTTGTGTGGCCTATCGGCATTGGCGTTCGCCGCCAAAGGCGAGTTCGGTGATCTATGCGCGCTGGGTTTAACCATGGGAAAAGAGGTTAAAACCGACTGCGCGGTAAACGAAATGATAGGTGGCAAAACCTATTGCTTCAGCAGTGCCGATGCGAAAGGGAAGTTTGTGACTGACGCGCCCGCAATGGTCTCCAAAGCGGAACAGAACTTTGTGAAAATGAAGAAGTAGGAATTTCAGCACGAAAAAAAAGCGGCGAGAAATCGCCGCTTTTTTTGTCTCTTCAATCCCTCGCGCGATTCATCTGCCGGTTAGGTTTTTCTGCGCATCCAAGCCATGCCAAGCAGGCCTAGGCCAAGCAGGAACATGGGTGCGGGTTCCGGCGTTTCATTGGGTGGGCCACCACCATCACCGCCGGGACCACTTTGCGCGTCGTGGGAGAACGGCGCGAATTGCGTGACATCCAAGTTTCCTGAAACACATGCTTTATCCTTGGACCTGCACGTGATCAGTTTTGTGTTGTAAAGATCGAAGTGTATCGCATAATCTTTATCCAGATTCGTTACGTCAATGTCGAATTTTGCAAAGTACATACCGGTACCCCCTTGCGGCCCAAAGGAAGGATTATCTTCCGTATTGAAAATTCCCGATTGGTTCAAGGCGCTAAACGAGAACGTGGTTTCGGCAAAATAGGTCGGGAAAATGCTATGGCTTGCAAGGTCGTGAGAATCGCCCCCGTTTGTTGTTTCGACCGTTGCATC
>JANNMV010000669.1:0-3169 GCA_031398205.1 Pseudomonadota bacterium
ATGTCGTCGGAGATGAGCTTCAAAGCCATGAATAACAACTCCCGAGACATGACTGAACTGCAAGCCAAGGGCGTGAAATTCATCCGCACGCCGACTGACATCCTTCAGGCGCAACTGAAGGCCTGGGATGCGGTAATCGCCAAGCGTGCCTCGGAAAATCCATTCTTCGCGAAAGTGTTCGAATCTCAAAAGAAGTGGGTCCAGCGCGTTGGCCCGTGGCGTTACGCGATCGAACCAAGCCAGGAAATGGCCTATAACCACTTCTTCCCCAAGAAAGCGTAGTTAAGCGTTTATTCAATCCGACGCCCGGCATTTTACTTATGATGCCGGGCGTTTCGTATCGGGAATTCCATGCAACGCTATTTGCTATTCATTGATCGCATCAGCACCTTGGTTGGTAAATCCTTTGCTTGGTGCATCGTACTCCTCACATTCGTTGTGACCTACGACGTCGTCATGCGCAAACTCGGCGCCCCGACGGTTTGGGCCTTCGATCTTTCTTGGATGCTATATGGCGCCCTGTTCCTCATGGCTGGCGCCTACACGCTATCGCGTAACGGCCACGTGCGCGGCGACGTGTTGTACGGATTCTTCCCGCCCCGATTGCAGGCGAGTTTGGATTTGGTGCTGTACTTCGCGTTCTTCGTCCCCGGAATCCTCGCGCTCGCCTACGCCGGGATCGGCTACGCCGAAACCTCTTGGGGCCAGAAGGAAACATCGTACAACTCGGCAGATATTTATATTTATCCCGTTAAAGTGTTGATCCCAATTGCCGGTTTCTTGGTGTTCTTACAGGGCATCGCAGAGATCGTGCGCTGCGTGCTATGCATCAAGACCGGCGCATGGCCCGCCCGTGCCCATGACGTGGAAGAAATCGACATCGAAGAACTCAAAGAAATGGTCGGAATAAAAGATGTGAATAGCGCGGGAGCCAAGCCATGAGCAAAGGCATTTGGATTGGCATCGTATCCCTTGCCGTCGTCGTATTCGGCGTCTTCGCGGTGTTCCTTTCCGCGGATCAGGTCTCCAGCGGCCATTATGGCTTGTTGATGCTGGCGCTGATTGTCGCCGCAATCATGTTGGGCTTTCCGACGGCGTTCACGTTGATGGGTTTAGGCATGATCTTTGGTTTCATCGCCTATCAAATTTCCAACCCCGGCGAACCCTGGTCCGAAAATCAAATTTTCCCGTTGATCGTGCAACGCACCTTCGGCGTGATGAACAACGACGTGCTGATTTCGGTGCCGTTGTTCATTTTCATGGGCTACATCATCGAGCGCGCCAACTTGATCGACAAGCTGTTTCGCAGCGTTCAGTTAGCGATGAAAAATACGCCCGGTGCGCTCGCGGTCGCGACGATCGTGACCTGTGCGATCTTTGCCACGGCAACGGGTATCGTTGGCGCCACGGTCACACTGATGGGCCTGCTCGCCCTTCCCGCGATGTTGCGCGCCGGGTACGACGTGAAACTGTCGGCCGGCACGATCGCGGCGGGCGGCTGCCTCGGCATTCTCATTCCGCCATCGGTCATGCTAATTCTTTACGGCGCGACGGCCGGCGTATCCGTTCCCAAACTTTATGCCGCGGCTTTCCTGCCGGGCCTTATGTTGACGGGGCTCTATATCATCTACGTCATGGTGCGCGCGATGATCAATCCAAGCATCGCGCCCAAACTCAATGCCGAAGATTTAAAAACCCCCTGGCCGGAGATTCTGGTTAACCTGGCAAAATCTTTCTTGCCGTTGGCCTTGCTGATCGGCTTCGTGTTGGGCAGCATCATCGCCGCGTGGGCGACGGCCACAGAAGCCGCGGGCATCGGCGCCGCGGGCGGCATCGTTCTCGCCCTGGCCTATCGCCAACTGACCTGGGAACGATTTAAAGAAGCCGTGTTTCTCACCGCTCGAGCGTCCGCGATGGTGTGTTGGTTACTGGTCGGATCGGGCGTTTTTTCCGCGGCGTTTGCGTTACTGGGTGGCCAGGAACTAATCGAGACCTGGGTCAAGACCATGGATCTGACGCCGATGCAATTTATGTTGCTGTCGCAAATAATCATCTTCTTGCTCGGCTGGCCTTTGGAGTGGACCGAGATCATCGTCATCTTCATGCCGATTTTCCTGCCGCTGATCGCCCATTTCCAAATCGATCCGCTGTTCTTCGGCATCATGGTCGCGCTCAACTTGCAGACGGCATTCTTGTCGCCGCCGGTGGCGATGGCGGCGTTTTATTTAAAGGGCGTCGCGCCACCGCATGTGACGCTGAATCAAATTTTTGCCGGTATGATGCCGTTCATGGTGATCCAGGTTTTCGCGATGTTCCTGCTCTACATGTGGCCGGAAATCGCGCTGTGGCTGCCCGCTCAACAGTATAAGTAAACCGAAACATGAAACCAAAAATCTTAGTCACGCGTGAAGTCTTTCCCGAAACGCTCGCGTATTTGCGCGAACATCTGGAGGTCGAAGATAATCAGTCCGATAATATGCTTAGTGCTGCTGAGTTGGTTGCACGGCTAGCAGGCAAAGCGGGCGTGATGTCATCGGGCTCCGACAAGATCGATGCGGAATTTCTCGCGCAAGTCCCGCATCTGAAAGCGGTGTGCAATATCGGCGTGGGCTACAACAATGTCGACGTCAACGCGGCAACTCAGCACAACATGATGGTCACCAACACACCCGGTGTGCTGGATGAGACCGTCGCCGATACCGCCTTCGCCTATGTGCTTGCAACCGCGCGCCGTATAACCGAGTCGGAACAATTTTTGCGTAACGGCCAGTGGACCAAAAACACGTTGACCCTCATGCTTGGCCGCGATGTGCATCACGCGACGTTGGGCGTCGTCGGCATGGGCCGCATCGGCCAAGCCGTCGCACGGCGCGCGCGTGGCTTTGATATGAACGTGATTTACTACAACCGCAATCGCGTTTCGGCTGACATCGAAAAGGCTTGCAGCGCGACTTACGTCAGCAAACAAGAGCTGATGAAGCAGGCGGATTTCATCGTGTTGCTGGTGCCCTACACGCCGGAAAACCATCACTTGATTGGCGCTGCGGAAATTGCGTTGATGAAGTCCGATGCGGTGCTGATCAATATCGCCCGCGGCGGCATCGTCGATGAACTCGCGTTGATTGAGGCGTTAAAGCAACGCAAGATCTTCGGCGCCGGCGTTGATGTA
>JANNMV010000025.1:0-10435 GCA_031398205.1 Pseudomonadota bacterium
CAATCCGCTGCGCTCCAATTCCAGATTGGTGGCCTGCGCCACGACATTCACGATCATCGGAAGATCGGTCTGGTTTTGCAGCACAACCGGTAACTCAAACGTGTCGCCAAAGTTTAGAAAACGCGGGGCGGAGGGACGAACCATCAGCGGCAGGCGGGCAGTGAGATTGGATTCTCCTGAGCCGAATTGATTCCCGCCTTCGCCGGAATGACACTGCGGGGGCGGTGTGCCTCTAGCATTGATATTGGCTCATCCCCCTGCTAGTATTACCGTATTACCTCCTTTAATGTAATACGCCCTCATGAACGCCGTAGCCAAACTCACCACCAAATTCCAAGCAACAATCCCCGCGCCGGTGCGCAAAGCATTGGAAATTAAGCAGGGGGACACGGTTGCCTTCGATATTCGCGATGGCGTTGTCACTCTGCGCCGGGCAACGCCGACGGATATCGCGTTCGCCAAGGCAGTCGAAGGAACGTTGTCCGAATGGCATTCCGAGGCAGACGAGCAAGCCTACCGTGACCTTTGATCGCTTCGATGTGGTCGTCGTACCGTTTCCCTTTACCGATCGCGCGCAACAAAAACGCCGGCCTGCTTTGGTTTTATCGAACGCGGCTTTCAATAAGCAAAGTGGGCATAGCGTGATGGCGATGATTACCAGTGTCGGCAACGCGCCGTGGCCGTTGGATGTAAAAATCGCCAATCTGAAGGCGGCGGGCCTGCCGGCGGCGTCGGTTGTGCGCACGAAGATGTTCACGTTGGATAATCAATTCGTGATCGGGAAAGCCGGGCGATTGAGCAAATCTGATCAAGCGCAGGTTGATCAAAGTTTAGCAACGCTGCTCTCGTCCTAAGCACGGCTTTTCATTTTTTCGACGTACCGAGCCAGGAGCCGCTTTGCTATTGGTTCTTGCGACATGCCAAGCCAATAGCCAGTATCCACGCGCCTCCTGGCGCAACCGCCGCCACGCTAAACCGTGCGCCCCCGAACCGCCTATGTTATCCTTAAACCCTTTTATTTTGCCGATTTAGCGCCATGTTAGTGACTAATTCAAAAGTCACCCCGCGCCCCACCACCTTATGATCGCAAACCTGCTCAAGAAAATTTTTGGCAGCCGTAATGAACGGCTGTTGAAGCAATTCCGCAAAACGGTTCAAGTCATTAATGCCCTCGAAGCAGACCTGAAAAAATTGTCCGACGATGAACTGAAAGCGAAGACGGAACAGTTCAAAGAACGCGTCAAAAACGGCACGTTGCTCGACGAGATTTTGCCGGAGGCTTTTGCCGTTGTGCGCGAGGCCTCGCAGCGCGTGTTGGGCATGCGCCACTTCGACGTGCAGTTGATCGGCGGCATGGTGTTGCATCAGGGCAAGATTGCGGAGATGCGTACCGGCGAAGGTAAGACGCTGATGGCGACGCTACCCGCGTACCTCAATGCCCTGACCGGCAACGGCGTGCATGTGGTGACGGTGAACGATTATCTCGCCAGCCGCGATGCGGAGTGGATGGGGCGGGTATACAAGTTTCTTGGTTTGTCCGTGGGCTGCAACTTATCGCAGATGCCGCACGATGAAAAACAAGCGGCCTTCGCGGCGGATATCACCTACGGCACCAACAACGAATTCGGCTTCGACTATCTGCGCGATAACATGGTGCAGCAACCACCGGAGCGCGTGATGCGCGGCCAATACTTCGCCATTGTCGACGAGGTGGACTCGATCCTGATCGATGAGGCGCGCACGCCGCTGATCATTTCCGGCCAAGCGGACGACAACGCCGAACTGTATCAACAGATCAACCGACTGGCGCCGCGCCTGACCAAGCAAGAGGAAGAGGAAGGCCCCGGCGATTTCAGCGTTGATCTCAAAGCCCATTCCGTTACGATGACGGAAGCGGGGCACGAAAAAGCCGAACAATTGTTGGCGGACGCAGGCTTGTTGCAAGCCGGCGCAAGTCTGTACGATCCTTCCAACATTTTGCTGGTTCATCATCTTTACGCCGCACTGCGCGCGCACTCGCTGTATCACAAAGATCAGCATTACGTGGTGAACGACGGCGAAATTGTCATTGTCGATGAGTTCACCGGCCGCATGATGACGGGGCGGCGCTGGTCGGAAGGGCTGCATCAAGCAGTGGAAGCCAAGGAGGGCGTGAAGATTCAAAGCGAATCGCAAACGCTGGCATCGATCACATTCCAGAATTATTTCCGCCTGTACAAAAAACTCTCCGGCATGACCGGCACCGCGGACACCGAAGCCTACGAATTCCAGCACATCTACAACTTGGAAACGGTTATTGTTCCGACCCACCAGAAGATGATTCGCGATGATCGCATGGACCAGGTCTACCAGACCGCGCGCGAAAAACATCAGGCCATGATTACCGACATTAAGAATTGTTACGAGCGCGGCCAGCCGGTGTTGCTCGGCACGACCTCGATTGAGAATTCCGAGTTGTTATCGAGCCTCTTGGACAAAGAAAAGCTGCCACATCAAGTTTTGAACGCGAAACAGCACGCGAAGGAAGCCGGCATCGTCGTCCAAGCGGGCCGTCCGAAGATGATCACCATCGCCACCAACATGGCGGGCCGCGGCACGGACATCGTGCTCGGCGGCAATCCCGATCCGGAAATTCAGGCGATCAAGAATGATGCGAGCCTAAGCGAGGAGGAAAAAAATGGACGCGTGGCGGCCATTCGCGGCGAATGGCAACAGCGCCATGATCTCGTGATCAAGGAAGGCGGCTTGCACATCATCGGCTCCGAGCGACATGAATCGCGGCGCGTGGACAATCAACTGCGGGGCCGTTCCGGCCGTCAGGGTGATCCGGGTTCAAGCCGCTTTTATTTGTCGTTGGAAGATCCGCTGCTGAAAATTTTCGCCAGTGACCGCGTCGCCGCGATCATGCAACGTTTGAAAATGCCGGAAGGCGAGGCCATCGAGCATAGCTGGGTGACACGCGCGATCGAAAATGCTCAGCGCAAAGTGGAGGCGCGCAACTTCGATATCCGCAAACAGTTGTTGGAATACGACGACGTCGCCAACGATCAGCGTAAAGTGATCTACCAGCAGCGCAATGAATTACTCGAATCGACTGACATCACCGAGACCATCACGGCGATGCGCAACGACGTGCTAAGCGCCGAAGCTACCGTTTATATTCCGGCGGAAAGCGTGGAAGAACAATGGGATGCGCCGGGCTTGGAAAAGGCCTTGCTGAGCGAATTCAACATTAAAATGCCGGTCGCTGACTGGATCAAACAAGAGCCCACACTCGACGAGGAGAAAATCAAAACGCGCATCTTGGAAAATGCTGCGCGCGAGTACGAAGATAAATTCGCTTTGGTCGAGCACAAAGAATACGTGCGCCAATTCGAACGCGGCGTGATGCTGCAAACGCTGGATAACCACTGGCGCGAACATCTCGCCGCGCTCGACCATTTGCGCCAAGGCATTCATCTGCGCGGTTATGCGCAAAAGAACCCGAAACAGGAATACAAACGCGAAGCGTTCGAGTTATTTTCCGGCTTGTTGGACGTGGTGAAGCGCGAAGTAACACAGAAACTCATGTTGGTGCGTGTGCAAACCGAACAAGAGGTGGAGCAAGCCGCCGAGCAAGTCGAGCATGTGCCGGAACCGAAGAATGTGCAGTATCACCACGCCGACTATGAAGAGGCGCTGGAAACCGCGCAGGCGGGTGATGACACGGCGGTTCAGCCCTTCGTACGTCAAGGTCAGAAGATCGGACGCAACGATCCTTGCCCTTGCGGGAGTGGTAAAAAGTACAAGCAGTGCCACGGTAAGTTGAGTTAGTTTTTAGGGTCATCACCTAGAATCCTCTGGCGAAGAATTTTTGCGTTGCCGCCAAGCGTTTGAATTGCCGGGCGGCATCGGGACAAAGGGGAATTGCCGGTTTGCCAGAGCACTGCGATACGACTTCCGAGAACACATCTCATCCGAAAAATTCCGCCGCCGCTCGTCGCGCTACGTCAGGCAAGTATAGATGCGGCCCTTTGAAACGCGGCGATCGTATCGAGAAAGACTAGTCGCTTATTCAAAGTCAAACGAATGAACTATAAAAATATATTCCTGGCTCATAGCTAATCCCCAATGGACTACCGACGAGAAATAGACGGCCTTCGTGCTGTAGCGGTAATACCCGTTCTTCTGTTTCACGCGGGCTTCGGACAATTCAGCGGTGGCTTTGTCGGCGTTGACGTTTTCTTCGTACTCAGCGGCTATCTCATTACGTCGATCATATTGGCGGAAAAGCAGCAGGGCACATTCACCATCGTTGGATTTTACGAGCGTCGAGCAAGACGCATATTACCAGCGTTGTTTTTTGTAATGCTGTTGTGCTTGCCGTTTGCTTGGATTTGGATGTTGCCAAGCGATTTAAAAGCATTTTCTAAAAGCTTGGTGTCTGTTTCTGTATTTGCGTCGAATATTTTGTTTTGGAGTGAAAGCGGCTACTTCGACACGGTTGCCGAACTAAAACCCCTTTTGCATACCTGGAGCCTGGCTGTCGAGGAGCAATACTATGTGCTGTTTCCAATTTTCATTTCCGTCACTTGGAAATTCGGCAAGCGCTGGATCGTGGGCATCATTATTGTCACTGCGTCACTTAGTCTCGTCGCGGCGCAATGGGGCGCCTTTCGCGATCCGTCAGCAACATTCTATTTACTGCCGACGCGCGGCTGGGAGTTGTTGATCGGCGCGTTAACGGCATTCCATCTTGGCAGCCAAAAAAAGCTCGCGCTTGTGCCGCGGGAAGCCAACCACTGGGTCGGCCAGTTCATGAGTGCGGCGGGCCTGCTGCTTATCGTCTACGCAATCTTTTCGTTTGATAAAACCACGCCGTTTCCGAGTATTTATGCGCTCATACCCACGTTGGGCACGGCGATGGTGATTTTATGCGCCACCCCGCAGACTGTTGTTGGCAAGCTTTTGAGTACTAAACTATTGGTTGGCATTGGACTGATTAGCTACAGCACCTACTTGATCCATCAACCGATGTTGGTGTTTGCCCGATTACATGGCGGACATGCGCTTACCACCAACGTTTTGTCAATTTTATTGCTTGGTTCGCTTGCGCTCGCATATTTTAGTTGGCGCTACGTCGAGCGCCCTTTTCGCAGTAGGCGGCAGATAAGTCGCAATACAATTTTCGTTTTTAGTTTAATCGGAACAGTTTTTTTTCTGGTGGTCGGACTGGTTGGTTATTCCAACAATGGTTTTGAGAGTCGGATCAGTGATGAAATTAGGACTTTGCTAAGAGCAAAAGACAATAACAATCCTCAGCAGGGAAAATGCCTTTCCGCTGAAAAGCGCTACATCAAGCCGGAGGCGTCCTGTATGTTTGGCGATGCCCGCAATATTATCGGCGCGGTAATTGGTGACTCTACCGGCAACGCGTTAGTTTACGAACTGGGTGAAGCACTGAAGGCCAAAAATGCGGGTGTCAGCGAGATGACGTATTCGGGCTGCCCGTCAACCTTGGGGGTTTATCGAGTTGATCGAAAAGATGACCATAGGTGCGCGGAATACAACGCGGATGTATTTCGCTATTTGCGTGATTCGAACGCACATCAATATGTCGTTCTCGCCTCACGTTGGACTTTATATTTGGAGAAGGAGCGCTATGACAATTCGGAAGGGGGAATCGAAGAAGGCGGTCCAGTTTTCTTAAATGCGGTCGATCACGATAAAAAAGCTAAGAACCCTGAGGAAGTTCGCCGCAATCGAATTCGGGAGCGGTATATTCAGACCGTGGTTGAGTACCTTAACGCGAATAAAAAGGTCATCCTAATCTATCCGATACCCGAAGTGGGCTGGGATTTGCCACGGTATTTAGCCAGGCTAAAGATGGGCAATCCGAAAAATACCGGGGACTTAACCACGAGTCATCGCGCATTCATCGAGCGCAACAACGCGGCCTATGACGCTTTGGACCGCATCGGCGAACACCCGAATTTGGTTCGCATAAAGCCGGAATCCATGTTGTGCGACACTTATGTCAAAGGAAGATGCGTCGTACAGTTGAATGGCGTACCGCTGTATTCCGATGACAACCATTTATCACGTGCCGGCGCTCGTTTGATTGTCGGTGAAATTGCTAAACACATTGCAAATAACTAAGGCGAGCGTCAGCCTGGCTGACATGCGATTGTGCTGGAGTCATACGCGCACCATACCCGCCGCGTTGCGATACACTATCGTTCACGCAATGCGGATCGAACGCCGCTGCTTGATCGCAACCTCCAAGATTCGTAATTCATTCGCACAGCAATGTTGGCTATTTTTTAAGAAACAATAGATGCCCGTTAACCTTAATCCCCCAGAGTCAGATAATCTTCTTCCGGTTCCAGGCGTCGAACTCGGCATCACCGAGGCCGGCATCCGCAAGGCCAACCGCAAAGACTTGCTAGTGATGCGCCTTGCGCCGAACAGCAAAGTCGCTGGGGTATTTACGCAAAATCGTTTTTGCGCGGCGCCGGTGATGTTGTGTCGCGAGCATTTGGCGAAGGGCGATGGAATTCGCGCACTAGTGGTTAACACCGGTTGCGCCAACGCCGGCACCGGCGACGAGGGGCTAAAACGCGCCCAGGAAACATGCCTGGAAGCCGCGCGGATAATAGGTGGCCTTGGGCCATTGAATGTACAGGCATCTCAGGTGCTGCCATTTTCGACTGGCGTGATCTTGGAGTCGCTGCCTATCGAGCGCATAAAGGCGGGATTGCCAGGCGCCATCACGGACTTGAAGGCGGACAATTGGTTCGCCGCCGCGCACGCGATCATGACCACCGATACGGTCGCAAAAGCAGCGTCGAAGCAAATCAAATTGCAAGATAAAACGATTACGATTACCGGCATCGCCAAAGGTGCGGGCATGATTAAGCCGAACATGGCGACCATGCTCGGATATCTCGCGTGTGATGCGGCGATCAGTCAGTCACTACTGCAAACGCTGACGAAATACGCAGCCGATCGCTCGTTCAATCGCATCACCGTCGATGGCGATACCTCCACCAACGATTCCTTTATTGTCATGGCGACCGGTGTCGCAGGAAATGTCGAGATAGGCGAAATCACCAGCGCCGACTACATTGCATTGCGCGACGCCATCACCGAGGTATCGGTGCAACTCGCGCAAGCCATTGTGCGCGACGGTGAAGGCGCGACTAAATTCATCACCATCAAAGTCGAGGAAGGCGCCACTGAAGACGAGTGCGCGAAAGTCGCCTATGCAATCGGGCATTCGCCGCTGGTGAAAACGGCATTCTTCGCATCGGATCCGAACCTCGGACGCATCCTTGCCGCGATCGGTTACGCCGGGATCGACGATCTCAATGTGAGCAACATCGCCGTGTACCTGGACGATGTGTTGGTGGCGCAAAATGGTGGACGCGCGCCGAGCTATACGGAGGCGGAAGGGCAGCGGGTGATGAAGCAAAGCGAGATCACTATCCGCGTAGTGCTAAATCGTGGCAGCGCTACGACGACCGTTTGGACCTGCGATTTCTCCTACGACTACGTTAAGATCAATGCTGATTACCGAAGCTAAAACATAATGAACGATTTTACGAAATTGATTTCGCGCGCCGAAGCGCTACTGGAAAAAATCGAGCGCGTAGTGCCCAATATTCCGGCTGAACCCAATTGGCACACCGCGATTGCGTTCCGCTGGCGCAAGAAAAATGGCGTGGGCTATTTGCAAGTCGTCGCCCATCCCCACAAAATCACGCTGAAAGACATTCATGGCGTCGAGGAGCAGAAAAAGCGCATCGAGCAAAATACCAAGCAATTCGTCGAGGGCCGCACCGCCAACAATATCTTGCTGACCGGCGCACGCGGCACGGGTAAGTCGTCGCTGATTAAGGCGGTGCTAAATAAATTCGCTAAGCACGGCCTGCGCTTGATCGAGGTGGACAAACAAGAGCTCATCGATCTACCTGACATTGTCGATATTATTTCCGCGCGTCCGGAGCGCTTCATTATTTTTTGCGACGACTTATCGTTTGAAGCAAACGACCCCGGCTACAAAGCATTGAAAGTGATTCTTGATGGCTCGATCGCCGCGTCGTCGGAGAATGTGCTGATCTACGCCACCAGCAACCGCCGCCACCTGATGCCGGAATACATGTCGGAAAATCTGGAATACAAACATGTCGGCGAGGAAGTTCATCCAAGCGAGACCGTGGAAGAAAAAATTTCGCTATCGGAACGTTTCGGGCTATGGCTGTCGTTCTATCCTTTCGATCAGGATGATTATTTGGTCATCGCCGAGCATTGGATTAAGGCGCTCGGCGCAGCGATTCCCGATGCTGGCATCATGCGCCACGAGGCGCTGCTGTGGGCGCTAACCCGTAGTTCGCGCAGCGGCCGCGTCGCCTATCAGTTCGCCCTGGATTGGGCCGGCCGCCCTAAGAAAACCTAGTGCCATTGCTGTGACGGATGATCGCCCGTTGCTGGATGTTGTCTGCGCCGTCATCCAAAAACCGAATGGTGAGTTTCTGTTAACGCAACGACCGTCCGGAAAAGTCTACGCGGGATATTGGGAGTTCCCCGGCGGTAAAGTTGACGCCGGCGAAAGCGTCAGTCAGGCGACGGCGCGCGAACTCAATGAGGAATTGGGCCTAGTCGTTGAGGAAAGCTACCCTTGGCTCACCCGAAAATTTAGCTATCCCCATGCCCACGTTCGTTTGCATTTTCGCCGCGTGACACGCTGGCGCAACGAACCTCATGGCCGCGAAATGCAGTCGTTTGCATGGCAGCGCATCTCAAACATCAACGTGAATCCATTGCTTCCCGCGAACGGCCCCATCCTCTCCGCGCTCGCGTTGCCGACGATCTACGGCATCACCCACGCCGAAGAACTCGGCGAAGGCGAAATGCTGCATCGGCTGGAAGCCGCTCTGGATAAAGGCCTGCGGCTTATTCAAGTGCGCGAGAAAAATTGGCCACGGGAACGCATTGAGGTCTTTGCACGTAAGGCCATCGACTTAGCACGACGCTTCGAAGCGAAAGTGTTGGTAAATAGCGATTGGGAGTTAGCGCGCACGGTGCAAGCGGACGGCATACATTTGACGGCAAATCAGTCGATGACAATAGACGTCAGGCCGGATATGGGTCTGTGTGCGGCGTCGTGCCATAACGAAAGCGAGCTATTGCAGGCGGAAAAACTCGGCTTGGATTTTGTCGTGCTCGGCCCGATTTTGCCTACGCCAAGCCATCCGGGTAATCCCACGCTGGGCTGGGATCGATTTGCCGAATTGGCGAGAAATTATTCATTGCCGATCTTCGCGTTGGGTGGGCTGAACACCCACCACCAGGAAGCCGCTTGGCAACGCGGCGGCCATGGCATCGCCATGTTACGCAATGCTTGGCCGGCTTAGCGATCGCTGTCGAAGTTCCAACGATTTCTGCGTCAATCCGACAGTCTAAAGCTGCGGATACAGGCCGGCGAGGAATGCTTCGGCCTCCAAAAGATCTTTCTCGACGCAAACATAGCCCGACATTTCCACTTCAAGGCCGTAGTTATCTTTGCCGATTAAGGTGACACAGTTGTTCGGCTCGAAATCCCGGTCGCATCGGACATCCGACGCAACAAATTGATCCGGATCAAATTCTCGACTGGCACTATCAAACGAAACAAACATTTTTCAGCCCCTTCCAGTAATTCGTTTTACTCAAATGGCCACGGATTCTAGGTCAAGATACGTTTTGAATTCGAGCGTGACGCGTCGCTTCATCTGAGTATGAGCAATCGATGTGCCATTATTTGTTGCGAATTGTTAAACTTTAGTGAATACGGGTTCAATGCTAAGCGTCCGTCGCCTCACCTACGCGCAGAACGGTTCACGAGGTAAGCGTTAAACGCAGCGGCACTAACTCGCCGATGCGGATGTTCGGCCACTGTTTCGGCGGACAACTATTGGCAACGGCGCTCGGCGGCGTAGTCCGTAATAGTCCTAAGCCGGAAATCGGCTGGGGTGAATGCGAAGTTGAACGTGACGAATTAGCGTGTGAGCGGTATGGAAACACGCGCGAGTTTTCGGCGTATCAATGGCATTTCGAAACCTTCTCGATCCCGCAAAATGCAATACGGATTTTGCGCGGGGCGAATTGCGAAAATCAAGCCTTCGTGCTTGGCCCGCACATTGAAGTCGATGAGCGCGTCATTAAACTGTAGGCAAAAAAAGATCGCGTCATGCTGAAAAAATTATCCGACCCCGGCATGCAAAGTTATTCGAGGATATTGAAAGAAGTGAAGAAGAAATTACCCGCAATGCGCGCGGTGACGCAGCAGGTCTACGGCGTGTGGTTAGCGAACGTGCTGGAACGGCAGGGGTCGATTACATCCGCGGTTATTTCGAGGAGCGGCGAGGAGAAGGAAAATATGTTTTGTTAGCCGTGAAAAGCGAGATAGCTTCGT
>JANNMV010000041.1:0-2784 GCA_031398205.1 Pseudomonadota bacterium
CGCGGTTGGCGACCACGGACGTAAGCGGCGTGCGCGCCCTGCTAAGAGCGCTTAAGCGTGGCGAAGCGCTGGGTATTTTGCCCGATCAGGCGCCGGGTGCCGGCGATGGGGTTTCTCATGAGGGCGCAGCCGAATCCGACGAGCGCGCGCCGGACGGTACCTTGTAGCGGTTGTAACTCCATAGATATTGGCTTGGGCATTGGCGAATCAAATCCTCCATCGCGAGGTTCATTTGACGCGCCGCTGCCACATCTTCGTCGGCCAACGGTGCCGACATTCGCTTAAAATGTAATGAAAAGCCGCGTCCTTCATTCAATCGTTCGGCGTACATGGCGATAATCGGCGCGCCGGATCGTTGTTGCAAACGGCGAATCAGCGTCATGGTATAGGCGGGACGATTGAAAAAATCCGCCCACACGCCATCGCCCGCACCCGGCGCCTGATCGGGCAAAATACCCAGCGCTTCGCCACGCTTAAGCGCTCTTAGCAGGGCGCGCACGCCGCTTACGTCCGTGGTCGCCAACCGCGCTTGATCGCGTTCGCGCCCGGCGCGCATGATCGGCTCAAGCCAGGATAGTTTCGGCGGTCGGTAAAGAACGGTAATCGGAAATTGCGCCGCCAGATAGCGGCCAATCAACTCAAAGCTACCTAGATGAGGCGTCACCATAATTAAACCTTTGCCTTCTGCGTGGGCCGTTTGAACCGCTTGCCATCCGTCCGCAACGCTCACTTTGGCAAGCACATCGCTGGTGGGTCGAAGCCAAACAAACGGCAGTTCGAGAATCGCTTTGCCGGATTCGGCCACATTCGCGCGGATCAAAGCGTTCAGATGCGCGAAGTTTTCGGCGATCCGGCTGGCGCCCAAGTTTTCGCGTAATCGCTTGCGATAACTCGGTGCGAGCCCATACGCCGCCCAGCCGAGTCCGACCCCTAGAATGTGGACAAACGGCAGTGGCAGGCGGGCAAACAATGAAGCGAGGTACTTAATCATCCCAGCAAATTTTTTGAGTTCCAGCAAAAGTTTGCTAGGATTATGAGTTGTTTGATAACTACTTAACCGATAGGCCGATCCCGACCATGAGCAATTACCTATTTTCTTCCGAATCCGTCTCTGAAGGCCATCCCGACAAAGTCGCAGACCAAATTTCCGATGCGGTGTTGGACGCGATTCTAGCGCAAGACCCGCACGGCCGGGTAGCCTGCGAGACCTTGGTTGCGACGGGACTCGTAGTGATATCCGGTGAAATCACCACCAAAGGCCATATTAACTATATCGAAATCGCCCGCGACACCGTACGGCGTATCGGTTATACCGATTCGGACATCGGCTTCGATTACAAATCCTGCGCCGTGTTGACGGCCATTAACCGCCAATCGCCCGACATCGCCCAGGGCGTCAACGAAGGCGAAGGTTTGGATCTCGATCAGGGTGCGGGCGACCAAGGCCTGATGTTTGGCTACGCCTGCCGCGAAACGGCCTCGCTGATGCCGCTGCCGATTTACTACGCACACCGTGTCATGCAGCGCCAAGCTGAAGTGCGCCGCGATGGCCGTTTGCCATGGTTACGCCCCGATGCGAAAAGCCAACTCACGGTGCGCTACGTCGATGGCGTGCCGACGGGAATCGATACGGTGGTGGTATCCACCCAGCATAGCCCGGACGTGTCCCACGCGCAGTTGTCGGAAGCCGTCATCGAAGAAATTATCAAACCGGTGTTGCCGAAGGAATTGCTCAAAGCCAATACGCGCTATTTGGTCAACCCAACGGGACGCTTCGTCGTCGGCGGCCCGCACGGCGATTGCGGCCTAACTGGCCGTAAAATCATTGTTGATTCCTACGGCGGCGCAGCCCACCATGGCGGTGGCGCGTTCTCCGGAAAAGATCCGTCGAAGGTCGACCGCTCGGCGGCTTACGCGATGCGTTATGTGGCCAAGAATATCGTCGCCGCCGGCCTCGCGGATCGATGTGAAGTTCAAGTGGCCTACGCCATCGGTGTTGCCAAGCCAGTTTCGGTGATGGTGAGCACTTACGGTACAGGTAAAGTCTCGGACGACAGAATCTGTGATCTGATCCAAAAACACTTCGATTTGCGTCCGAAAGGCATCATCCAAGCGCTCGATTTGCTGCGTCCGATTTACAGCAAAACCGCCGCCTACGGACACTTTGGCCGCGAAGAGCCGGAATTTACCTGGGAATTGACCGATAAAGCGGATATACTTCGCGCGGAATCGGGTTTGAAAGGCGCGCGGCCGGTTTTAGCCGTCGCTTAATTTTTTTGGGGTAGCGCAACGCTACCCCGTATGTCTACCTGGCTCTGAGGGGCGCTGCGACGGGGAAGTTTCAACACCTCGCCAGGCTCAGGGCTGCAAGGGTAAAGCTTCAACCGCGCTCATTCATTAACTTGAATGGAGAGTATGACCTATGAACGCAATCCTCGAACAATCCAATAAAGACTACACCGTCGCCGATATGAAATTGGCCGATTGGGGCCGCAAAGAAATCAAAATCGCCCAGACCGAAATGCCCGGCTTGATGGCGATCCGCGAAGAATTCGCCAAGACCCAGCCGCTCAAAGGTGCTCGCATCACCGGCTCGCTGCACATGACCATCCAAACCGCCGTGTTGATCGAGACCTTGCAAGCCCTCGGCGCCCAAGTGCGCTGGGCCTCATGCAACATCTTTTCGACACAAGACCACGCCGCCGCCGCCATCGCCGCGACCGGCACGCCGGTATTCGCCTACAAGGGCGAAACGCTGGAAGAATATTGGGACTACACGCACCG
>JANNMV010000056.1:0-4468 GCA_031398205.1 Pseudomonadota bacterium
TGGCGAGTTTTTCGACTAATTCGGCCTCAACCAAAAGTTCGCTGGCGCCGCGCTTGATGAGTTCTAATGCGGAATCACTTGACATGTACGATCCATAAAATTGATTTAACACGGAATTTAACTATCATTAACAGAAAAAGCGCTTGGTGAATCCATTGCGCTATGTTAAGGTAGACGGTCAATTTCGTTGTTCAACATCGAAGCTAGCAAAATAGGTCACGCATGATAGCGCAAAATATCGTTTCTTTCGCAGCAAAACACCGGCTGAATTGGGTGTCTGCGGTGCTCGCATTGCCTCTGTTTGGTATGGTTGCAGCTTTCGGCATCGCGCCGAATACACGAATTGAAAATGTGACGGTTCAAGTGGTTGAGCAAGCGCTGGCATTGCCTGAATCCTTGGCTGACGAAGCGTTAAGCGCGGCGGTTTATTCTCGCCAGGAGATGGTTCGCCGAGGCGATACTGTATCGGCGCTGATGGCGCGCATGCAGGCTGATGATCCCGATGCGATCGATTTTCTCAAGACCGACAGCACAGCGAAATCCATCTATAAAGCACTGGTTCCCGGCCGGGTGGTGGAAACTCACATCAGCGACGAGGGCAAACTGGTCGGCCTGCGCATGCACATTGGCGGCGGTTCGGTGCTCAAGGTCGTGAAAATAGGAGATGAACTCCTTTCATTAGAAGAAACCCTGCCGCTCGATAAACGAACTATTTTCAAGTCGGGTCGGATCAAAAGTTCGCTGTTCGCCGCTACCGATTCCGCAGATATTCCCGATGCGATTGCAACTCAACTGGCGAAATTATTCGCGACGGAAATCGATTTCCACCACGACCTGCAAAAGAACGATCAATTCGCCGTCGCCTACGAAGCATTTTACGATGGCGCCGACCTAATTAAGGTAGGCCGTCTGATCGCGGCCGAATTCATCAGCCGCGGTGAAAGCCACCGCCTGGTGTTTTACGAAGATGGAAAAGGCGGTGGTGAGTATTACACGCCGGACGGCAAGAGCCTGAAGCGCGCGTTCTTGCGTTCACCGCTGGAGTTTTCCCGCATTAGTTCCGGATTCAGCAACGCCCGCCAGCACCCGATTTCAGGTGAATGGCGCGCCCATCGCGGCGTAGATTTCCCGGCGCCGACAGGTACGCCGATTCTCGCGACCTGCGACGGCGTGGTGGATTTCGCAGGCGCGCAAAACGGCTATGGTAATGTTATTGAACTCAGGCATTACAACCAGTTCAGTACGCTCTATGCGCACCTGTCCGCCTATGCCCCAGGCATCCGCAAGGGCGCGCAAGTCAAACAAGGCCAGTTGATCGGCTATGTTGGCAGCACCGGCTGGTCGACCGGCCCCCACGTGCATTACGAATTCAAGATCGCCGGCGTCCAGCAGGATCCGCAGGGCAGGTTGGTGCCGGTCGCCATGCCGGTTGTGGCGGGCTTCAAGGCTATTTTTGAACTCAACGCCAAGCCTTTGTTTGCGCAACTTGACATGATGCGCGAAACCGCCAGCGCCGTTAACTTCGAATAATCTCCGTCTTGGCCGGAAATAAAAAAGGGGAGCAGATTCTGCTCCCCTTTTTAATGTCTAAACTTTTTACGCTGAGAACGACGATCCGCAACCGCAGGTGGATTTTGCGTTCGGATTCTTGATGACGAACTGGGAGCCTTCCAAATTTTCTTGGTAGTCGATTTCCGCGCCGATCAGGTATTGATAGCTCATCGGATCAATTAACAACGTCACACCATTTTTTTGCATGGCGGTATCGTCTTCGCTGGTTTCCTCATCAAAGGTGAAACCATACTGGAAACCTGAGCAACCGCCACCCGTGACGAACACGCGAAGCTTGAGTTCTTCGTTGCCCTCTTCGTTGATCAATTCTTTCACTTTATTCGCGGCGTTGTCGGTAAATACCAACGGCGCGGGTAATTCTGCTACAGCGTTCATACCATTCTCCTAAAACACCAGCCCATTATGCAACCGACTCGACTGCGGGTCAATTCTCTACATTGGCCTGAACTCAGATGCTTTCAAGTCCGATTTATCACGGCAAGACGGGAACTTGCATTAGCCCTGTGGTTTCCGGCAAACCGAACATCAAATTCATATTCTGAATCGCCTGACCCGCCGCGCCTTTGACAAGGTTGTCGATCACCGATAACACCACCACCATGTCTCCGCCTTGCGGACGGTGCACGGCAATGCGACAGTGGTTGCTTGCACGCACGGAACGGGTGTCCGGGTGGCTACCGGCCGGCAGCACGTCGACGAACGGCTCTTCGGCGTAGCGCTTCTCAAACAGCGCTTGCAGATCGACTGCTTTGGTAAGGCGGCTATAGAGCGTGGCATGGATGCCGCGAATCATCGGCACTAGGTGTGGCACGAACGTCAACCCGACTTCGTGACCTGCAGCCCGGGCCAAACCCTGTCGCACTTCTGGCAAATGGCGGTGGCCCGCCACGCCATACGCTTTGAAATTATCCGATGCCTCGGCAAATAGAATATGGGTTTCCGCCTTGCGTCCGGCGCCGCTGACGCCGGATTTGGTGTCGGCGACCAAATGCTGATCATCCACCGCCCCGGCTTCAATCAGAGGTAAGAATCCCAACTGCGTTGCCGTCGGATAACAGCCTGGATTAGCGACAATCCGTGCGCCTTTGATCGCGTCCCGATTCACTTCCGGTAAGCCGTATACGGCTTCGTTCACCAACTCGGGGCAAGCGTGCGTCATGCCGTACCATTTTTCCCAAACGGCGATGTCCTTGATTCTAAAGTCCGCCGCCAGATCAATTACTTTTACGCCGCCGCTGAGTAATGCTTGCGCTTGCGTCATGGCGATGCCATTGGGGGTAGCGAAGAAAACCAGATCGCAGGCGGCGAGTCCGGCATCCTTCGGATCGCTGAACCTGAGATCCACCGCGCCGCGCAAGCTGGGAAACATCTCTGCCACGGGCATGCCGGCTTCTTTGCGCGAGGTGATGGCGACAAGCTGCGCTTGCGGATGCTGCGCCAAGATGCGCAGCAATTCGACGCCCGTATAACCGGTGCCGCCGACAATACCGATTTTGATCATTGCCAACCTCTCTTGCAAAGAATGAGTAGGGTAAAACCAAAAACAAAAAAGCCGCCCGAAGCGGCGGCCTTTTCGCAGCGAACCGACCGCTTTATCGCTTCGAGAACTGCTTCGCGCGACGCGCTTTGCGCAAGCCCACTTTTTTACGTTCCACTTCGCGGGCATCGCGAGTGACCAGCCCGGCTTTTTTTAGCGCCGCCTTCAACGCTGCATCGTAGTCGATCAAGGCGCGGGTAATGCCGTGGCGAATCGCCCCGGCTTGGCCCGATTCACCTCCGCCCGCCACGGTAACCATCACATCAAACGAGCCGACGTTGTTGGTTAGTTCCAACGGTTGGCGCACGATCATGCGACCGGTTTCGCGAGAAAAATACAGATCAACCGGCTTCTCGTTGACGATGATGTTGCCGCTGCCAGCCTTGATAAACACCCGCGCGACTGAGCTCTTGCGCCGACCCGTTCCGTAGTAATAATGACCGATCATTTTATATCCTTATACCGTAAGGGGTTGCGGCTGTTGGGCCTCGTGGGGATGGCTTTCCCCTGAATAAACTTTGAGTTTTTTAATCATTGCGTAGCCGAGCGGGCCTTTGGGCAACATGCCCTTTACCGCTTTTTCCAGCACGCGGCGCGGGAAACGCGCTTGCATCTTGTTGAAGTTTGTCTCGGAAATACCGCCCGGATAGGTGCTGTGCCGGTAATACTTTTTGTCTTCGCCTTTATTGCCGGTGACGCGCAACTGTTCCACGTTCACGACGACGATGAAATCACCGGTATCAACGTGGGGTGTGAAAATGGGCTTGTGCTTACCACGTAAGCGCAGCGCGATTTGGGCAGCCAAGCGCCCGAGAACCTGCTCTTTGGCATCAATAATAAACCAGTCGCGCTTAACTTCATGCGCCTTGGCGGAAAACGTCTTCATGGGGAAATCCCTAGCAATTTGCGCTGCGAAACATGCGATTATAAAAAAGAACTACCCATCTTGTCAAAAGCAAAAGAATAGCGAGTTTGGTGAGGGCTTTGACCGGTGGGCATTATTTGATCCAATAACCTTGAAAACCCAGACCGTTTGAGCGGTGAACTGCTTCGAAGTATCTGGTCTACAAACCACATCCAGCTTGCCTCGCAGCCCGGCATGGGCTGGAAGCCAACAACCACGCGCCTCTTGGCCTGGCGCTAGATTTTGCTCTGTAGCAGCGGCTGCAACTCCTGTTCGAGAAATTTTTCGTCGACCCCGCCTAGTTTGGTCGTGACGATTTTTCCTGAGCGATCGATGATGGCGGTGTAGGGCAGGCCACCGTTTTTATTGCCGAGGCGTTGGCCGAACTCACCGATCGCGATGTCGCCTAAGAGTATCGGATAGTTGATACCCATTTCTTGGGCGAATTTTTCCAC
>JANNMV010000065.1:0-11514 GCA_031398205.1 Pseudomonadota bacterium
ACGCAACTGGACTTCAAGCGCGGCAATAGCGTATTTGTATTCGCGCTGCCGTAAACTGATCGGCTAGTTGTTTGTCAAAGCAAGGCCGCTCCCGTGGGGCGGCCTTTTTCGTAATTAAGGACTTTTCGTAAACATGAAAAACGTATTGCTTGCCTTCTCGACACTCGCATTTACTGTGGCCGGTTTCGCGCAAGACGCCGCACCGAAAACCAACACCGCCGAAACTTGCGGTATCTGCCACGGCGCCGACGGCAACTCGCCGGCAGCGGTATTTCCGAACCTCGCCGGCCAAAATGCGCGCTACCTATATTTGCAACTTAAAGACTTCAAGGAAGGCCGTCGCAACGATGCGCTGATGAGCCCGATTGCCAAGCAACTGGAAAAAATAGAAATGCAGGCATTGGCGAAACATTTCTCGGAACAAAAACCCAAGCCGGTTAAATTTACCGCCGATAACACCAAGGCTGCCGCCGGCAAAAAAATTGCCGATGATGCCCTATGCCCCATGTGCCACCTCGGTGGATTTGTTGGCCAGAACGAAATCCCCCGCGTTGCCGGACAACACCCCGAATACGTTCGAAAACAACTCACGGATTTTCGCGCCAGAAATCGCACTAACGACGCCGGCAGCATGACCGCCTATTCAGCCAGCTTGACCGATGACGACATAGAAAATTTGGTGCACTATATCGGCACGCTGGATTAAGGCGCGCCCTCATGAACAAACTGGCTCTTGTTGTCATCGCCTTATTGGCCATCGGCGCGTTCTTTTATCGCGACCAACTCCCTGCGCTCACTAAAACCACGGCGCCCCAGACGATCTACACCTGGAAAGACAAAAACGGCAAAGTTAACTACAGTGCCGACAAAGCCGAGGCGCCCGCCCATGCCAAACCCGCGAATCTGCCCGGCCTGAGCATCGTCGAAACCGACCGAGCTGAACTAGAAAAACAAGCGAAGCGACTCGACGAAAAAGAAAAACCAGCGGAATCCCGTGACGACACAAAACCCAAACTACCCGAAGTACGCAATTTAGCCTTGGAACGAATGGAAAAAGTTATCGACACGGCAAAACAGTAGTTACTAGGCTGCAGTGCCAGCGGCCGCACCACGCTTGGATTCCGCCAATGCCCTCCTTGCAAGGCAGTATCCATGCGGATCTCTGGCCATCAACGTTCCGCGTAACGTTGATCGTTTACGCGCCGCAATCGCGCTATAATACAAATCGATACTAAAAATATCGACCCGCGTAGATTCAGCGAAGTTACCGCAACATGGTGAAAATCGTTTAGGGCGTCGGGCCGAACGAAGCGAACTAAGCTGCCGCATGGAGGTGACATATGAACAAAATGCATTCCCATTTCACCCCGCACGACCAACGATTGATCGCCAGCGTTTTGTTGGCGGAAATCGCCGCTTATGAAGATCGTCCGGTCTTCGAGCAAATTCAATTCACTTCACTCACGCGGCAACTGCTCGATGGTTTGATCGCCGAAACCCCAGGTTGCGATATTGCGATAATCGATCGAGAAGATAGCATCGCGCTGCTATTCCCTGCGGATCCGCTGGATTGCCTGGCCCTCGCCAAGCGCTTGTCCGACGTGCTGCAAGTGGATCAACGGTACCGCGAATTGCCGTTACGAATTGGCGTTAACCTCGGGCCGGTGACCGTGGCCCGTGACGAGTCAGGCACGGCGCGAGTGACCGGCCCAGGAATCGATGATGCGCAACGTGTGGCGCACGCCGGCGTGCTGCGCGAGATTCTCCTGTCGCGCGCCTACTACTCCGTTCTCTCACGCGTTTCCATGGACGATGGTTTGTTGCGCCACAAGGCGTTCATCTCGGACGAACGCGATCAGTCTTTTGCGATCTACCAGATCCCGAAGCCATCAGCGGCGCTCGCCAAAGCGGACGTGCCGCGCACGAATCTCCCGGCTACGGCCGGCTTTCCGGCACGTCATTCGCGCGCGCGCTGGGGTGCGGTTGCGGCATCGCTTTTAATTATCGCCGGTTCCTTAGCACTGGTCCAAAGCCAGCGTCCACACCACCGGCAACAAGTTCAGGCACCCCCAACCGCCGCGCCTATTATGGCGGTAAAGTCGCAACGCGAGGCGCCGGCCGCGCCAGTGGCCGCAGTGGTTCTCACCGAGCCAGATCGCACCCCGCCAGCGCAAATCCCAGCACCCGCGCCGGCCGACATCGCCGCCGCGGTGACCTTCCATCGCGCGACACAATCCGTAGCGCTGGCGCCACGCCCCACTCCCGAAAAATCCGCACGCAAGGCTGCCGCCGTGCGGCCGGCAACACTCAGCCTGAACATCAGGCCATGGGGAGAAGTGTATGTCGATGGAAAAAAAATCGGCGTCACGCCGCCGCTGCACAATATCAAGGTCTCATCCGGTACGCGCAAGATTGTCGTACGCAATGCTAACGCCCCGCCGTTCCATGCGACGCTCGATATCCAACCCAACACCCTGATGCAAGTAACTCATCGCTTCGATTGATTGTTCCATGCGTCGGGGCTCGAATCGTCTTTCCCTGTGCGTATGTCTAATTGTATCGTTAATGACGGGCTGTAACCTGACACAGCCCAACCGGGCGCCGATAAGCGAATCCGGTTTCACCCAGGCACAACGCGACGCTGAACAATTGCTGCAAACTGGATTAACGCAATACGATCAGGGACAATACAAACGCGCGGCGGCTACGCTGCAACAGGCGCTGGACATGGGGCTCGCCACCACCAATCAAACCCGCGCCTATAAGCACTTGGCATTCATCTCTTGCACCTCGAATCGCGAGCGCCAGTGCCGCAACGAATTCCGCAAAGCCCTTGAGTTAGATCCGCGTTTCGATCTCACACCGGCGGAAGCGGGTCATCCGCAATGGGGGCCGGTATTTCGCAGCGTAAAAGCGACCTACAAGTAGGGTGCGCCACGAGCCGCACCCTACTTGCCCGCTGGCAATGCATGGCTTACGAACCCATATCCAGGGGCTGGCCCGAGGTGGCCTAAGGCTATAAGGCCATGCACCCTCCAGGTCATCACTCCATCGGCAAACCAACGTAATTCTCGGCTAACGTCGTCGCAGCCGCTTGAGAACTCGTAACGTAAGCCAACTCCGCCAACTGCACGCGATACTGAAAAGCGTCGTCGCCGGGAAAACGATGCAGCATCGAGGTCATCCACCAGGAAAATCGTTGCGTCTTCCAAATTCGGCGCAGCACGGTTTGGGAATATCGATCGAGCAATTCACCGCGACCGGAACGATAGAATTCCGTTAGCGCCCGCGCTAGTACGCGCACATCCGCCACCGCAAGATTCAGCCCTTTCGCGCCGGTCGGCGGCACCACGTGCGCCGCATCGCCAGCTAAGAATAGCCGCCCGTATTGCATCGGCTCGACGACCAAGCTGCGCATAGCGACAATCACCTTGCTGAAAATTCGTCCCTCCTTCGGCGCCCAACCCTCCCGCGTTGCCAGGCGCTGGCGAAACTCCGCCCAAATGCGATCGTCCGACCAATTGTCGGTTTTGTCGGTCGGATCGACTTGCAGATACATGCGCTGAATTTCCGGCGAACGCGTGCTCACCAACGCGAAGCCGCGCTGGTGCAGCGCGTAGATCAGCTCGTCCGACGACGGCGGCGCTTCGCACAAAATGCCGAACCAGCCAAATGGATAAACCTTCTCATAAGTCGTCAGCACACCCGCCGGAATCGACGCGCGGCAGATGCCCTGAGTGCCATCACAACCGGCGATGACATCGCAGGAAATTTCCCAGTCGGCATCGGCTTTACGAAAGCGGATTTTCGGCGTCGTGCTGTCCAGGTCCGCCAAGCTGACTTGCGCCACGCCAAACAACAGTTGACCGCCATCATTAACCCGCGCTTGCACTAAATCCTTAGTGACTTCATGTTGCGCGTAAACCATCACGGACTTGCCACCGGTAAGACTGGGGAAATCGATGCGATGCCCTTTGCCATCAAAGCGCAGCTCAATACCGTGATGGCAAAACCCCTCACGTTCCATGCGTTCGCCAATGCCCACCTCGCGCATGAGATCGATCGTGCCCTGCTCCAACACACCGGCGCGAATAGTCGATTCGACGTCATGGCGGCTACGCGTTTCAATGACAATCGATTCGATACCCTGCAAGTGCAGCAGATGCGACAACATTAACCCGGCAGGCCCGGCGCCAACGATACCGACTTGTGTTTTCAGTTTCATATTTTTTTAAGCGATTCGGTAAACCGCTATTGCGACAGGTTTCAGAGGTGATGGCAACCATACCGAAGTGCTCCGTACATCTCATGATTGACACGGATAGGCGTTAAGGATGTAATATTTAGCGAATAAACAATGTGCAGCGGATCGCAAATGAAGCGCCAGCCCTCTTGCGCCACGAGCTGCACCCCGCTTGCCGCCTGGCAATGCATGCCCCGAAAACCGCGCTGCTATTGGCTCTCCAGGCAGATCCGTTTTAGCTCTCAGGCCAGCGCGAACGCCGCCTTTTAAATGGCCTGGCCGGGAAGGCTGAAAAATAAGTATACTGTGTCGGCAATTTTGTCCGGTATAACCACTCGATCCGCATGAATCCCATCCGCAGCATCCTTGTCGCTAATCGTAGCGAAATCTCCATCCGCGTCATGCGCGCCGCCTCGGAAATGGGCATCCGCACCGTCGCGATTTATTCGACTGAAGATCGCTTTGCGTTGCATCGCTTCAAGGCGGATGAAAGCTACTTGGTCGGCGCGGGCAAGAAGCCGATCCAAGCCTATTTGGATATCGACGATATTATCCGCATCGCCAAAGCGGCCGAGGTCGATGCTATTCATCCGGGCTATGGATTTCTGTCGGAGAATCCCGATTTCGCCGCAGCCTGCGCAAAAAATAACATCGTCTTCATTGGCCCCAAGCCAAGCGTGATGCGGCTGTTGGGTAACAAGGTGGCGGCGCGCGAGCTGGCGCAAAAGGCCGGCATTGCGGTGGTTCCCGCCACCGGCGCATTGCCGCAAGACCTTGCGAAAGCCAAAAAATTGGCGGACAAAATTGGCTATCCCTTAATGCTGAAAGCCAGTTGGGGCGGCGGCGGGCGCGGTATGCGCGTGATCGAATCGGCAAAAGATCTCACGGAATTATTGGATGGCGCGCGTCGTGAAGCCAAGGCCGCGTTTGGCAACGATGAAATGTATTTGGAGAAATTGGTGCGCCGCGCGCGCCATGTGGAAGTGCAAATTCTCGGCGACACGCACGGCAATCTCATCCATTTGTACGAGCGCGATTGCTCGGTGCAACGGCGTAATCAAAAAGTCGTCGAGCGCGCCCCGGCGCCGTATTTGAACGATGCGCAACGTGCGGCTTTGTGCGAGTCGGCACTCAAACTTGCGCGGGCTGCGAAATACACCCACGCCGGGACGGTGGAATTTTTGATGGATGCGGACAGCGACGAATTTTATTTCATCGAAGTCAATCCGCGTATTCAAGTCGAGCACACCGTCACGGAAGAAGTGACCGGTGTCGACGTCGTGAAATCGCAGATACGCGTGAGCCAAGGCGCGCGCATCGGCGCGCCGAATTCTCACCTGCCCAGCCAAGCCGAGTTGCGATTGAACGGCCACGCACTGCAATGCCGCGTGACCACGGAAGACCCGGAGAATAATTTCACACCGGACTATGGACGCATCCTGGCTTACCGTAGCGCGGCGGGCTTCGGCATCCGCCTCGACGGCGGCACGGCCTACGGCGGCGCGGTGATTACGCCTTACTACGATTCGCTGCTGGTGAAAGTCACCGCCTGGGGCAATAGCAGCGACGAAGCGATCGCGCGCATGGATCGCGCGCTGCGTGAGTTTCGCATTCGCGGTGTCGCGAGCAATTTGCAGTTTTTGGAAAACGTGATTCGCCATCCGCAGTTCGTCGCCGGCACGTGCATTACCCGATTCATCGACGATACGCCGGAGCTATTTCGCATCACCGCGCGCCGCGATCGCGCGACGAAACTTCTGCGCTTCCTCGGCAATGTGGTGGTGAACGGCAACCCGGAAATGAAGGGGCGCAAAGCTCCGGATGGCATTCTGGCGCCCGCCACACTGCCGCGCTGCGACCTCACCCAATCCATTGCAAAAGGTTCACGCGATAAGCTCAAAGAACTGGGGCCGGAAAAATTCGCGCAGTGGATGAAGAAGGAAAAGCGCGTATTGCTGACCGACACAACGCTGCGCGACGCGCACCAATCGCTGTTCGCCACGCGCATGCGCACACACGACATGTTGCCGATCGCGCCATACTATGCGCGGCTTGCGCCTGAATTATTTTCCGTCGAATGCTGGGGTGGCGCGACGTTCGATGTCGCCATGCGCTTTCTCAAAGAGGATCCGTGGGAACGGCTCGGACACTTGCGTGCGGCGATTCCGAACATTGCGTTCCAGATGTTGTTGCGCGCCTCGAACGCGGTGGGCTACACCAATTATCCCGACAACGTCGTGCGCTATTTTGTGCAGCAAGCGGCGCAGGAAGGCATCGATATTTTCCGCGTGTTCGATTCGCTCAACTGGGTCGACAACATGCGTGTAGCCATCGACGCGGTGGTCGAAAGCGGTGCGTTGTGCGAAGCGGCGATGTGCTACACCGGCGATTTATTCGACCCATCGCGCCCGAAGTACAACTTGAAATATTACGTCGACATGGCGAAAGCGTTGGAAAAAGCTGGCGCCCATGTGCTCGGCATCAAAGATATGGCCGGGGTGTGCCGACCGCGCGCGGCGTACGCGCTGGTGAAAGCGCTGAAGGACGAAATCGGCTTGCCGATTCATTTCCACACCCACGACACCAGCGGTATCGGCGCAGCCAGCGTGCTCGCTGCCATCGACGCCGGTGTCGACGCGGTGGACGGCGCCATGGACGCCATGAGCGGCCTCACCTCGCAGCCAAACCTCGGCTCCATCGTCGCCGCGTTGCAGGGATCCAAGCGCGATCCCCATATCAACCTCGATGCACTCAAAAGCTTGTCGCATTATTGGGAAGGCGTGCGCCGTTACTATGCGCCGTTTGAAGCGGATATGCGCGCCGGCACGTCGGACGTGTATCTGCACGAAATGCCCGGCGGCCAATACACCAACCTGCGCGAACAAGCGCGCGCCATGGGCTTAGAGCATCGCTGGCCGGAAGTTGCGCGCGCCTATGCCGAGGTCAATCTGCTATTCGGCGACATCGTCAAAGTGACGCCGACGTCAAAGGTCGTCGGCGATATGGCGCTATTCATGGTGGCGAATGATTTATCCGCCGCGGCGGTGCTCGATCCCGAGCGCGAAGTAGCGTTCCCCGATTCCGTTGTGTCGATGTTTAAGGGCGAGCTGGGCTTTCCGCCGAATGGCTTTCCAAAAGCGCTGGCGAAAAAAATCCTCAAGGGCGCGAAGCCGCTGAAGGGCCGTGCCGGAAAATTCATGCCGCCCGCGGATCTTGATGCAACGCGCAATGCGGCGGAAAAAATCGTCGGCCATAAAATCAGTGACCGCGATCTGGCCTCATATCTCATGTATCCCAAAGTATTCAGCGACTATGCGGCACATGTGCATGACTACGACGACGTTTCGGTATTGCCCACCAACGCGTTTTTTTATGGGCTGAAAGACCGCGAAGAAATCGCCGTCGATATCGCGCGCGGCAAGACTTTGGTGATCCGCCTGCAAGGCAATGCCGAGTTGGATGATGAAGGCCACGCGCGATTATTCTTTGAACTGAACGGCCAGTCACGCGTGGTGCGCGTGCCGAAAGCCGGCGTGGCAGTAAGCACGAAGCAGAAAGCCAAAATCGAAGTCGGCAATGCAAGCCACATCGGCGCGCCGATGCCTGGCACAATTGTTACGGTCTCGGTGAAAGTGGGTCAGCCGGTAAAGAAAGGCGATCCGCTGGTGTCTATCGAAGCGATGAAAATGGAAAGCATGTTACGCGCCGAGCGAAATTGCGTAATCAAAGCGATTCACGTCAAGCCGGGCGATACCGTGGCCGCGAAAGACTTGTTATTGGAACTCGGATAGGGATAAACATTAACCGGGGCGTGGCCCGAACGCCGCGCCCAGCTTGCCTCTTCAGGCATGCCATGCCACGAGGCAATAGCGATGCGCCGCTTCGACGATCAACAATACACCCCCCAAAAAAAGTTCATTGCCGCCATGCCCATCTTCTACACCACTTCAGAGAAACTTACTCCGATTCAATCACATACAGCTCGCAGTAAAGGGCGTGGCACTACGCTGACGGTGACCCTGGAGGGTGGAGCGGTTGAACAGTTGTTTTGACTACGCGGCAGTGACCTCCCGTGGTGTTACTGCGCGAACAGTTGGCGGCAGGGCGATGCCGACCGCCTGGAATAGCTTGCTACAAACGCTCCCGACCTGGCTGCGTAACAAGAATTCCTTGTTCTGCTGTACCACCTGTACTTCTTCGAGTCCATTCAAGTCGCGAATGATGTCTGCCCACTCCAAGACATAGCCTTTGGCGGCAAGGCGATCAATGAGCGCCTTGCGCAACACCAGCGCGAGAAATGAGCAAAAGACGTGGCCACGAATCGTCTCGTCGCGTTTGTGATGGATCGGGCGCGTTTCGAGAATGGACTTCATCGTGCGAAAGATGTCCTCGACTGCCCACAATTGCTTGTACGTGAGCGCCACCACATCGGCGGCAAGCGTGGTGTTCGTGCTTAGAACCCATTTGCCGTCATAGCGCGCTTCATTGTTTACCTTTGCTTCGTCAATGACAAACCCGCCCGGTGGGTTCGCCAGGTACTTGCGATAGCCCTTATTGCCGACCAGCGCCTTCGGTCCTTGCGAGAGTTTCTCCTTCAATCCCTCCAGGATTGCCGCGCGGTCTATCGCATCTTTCTTCGCCTGATCTTCGTTGATGCACACCACATATCGGCGTTCCCCGATCATGACTTCCTTGACCTTGAGTGGCGAGGGGTCCGAAGCAATGCCAGTCTTTGGATACACCACCTGATAACGCCCGCCGCGGCTTAGCACCTCATCGCGCACTTCCGTCGTCGAGCGTAGTCTGGCGCCCAAAATGTAGAACCATCCTCTTTCTTCCAATGCTGCGATCGTCTCTCGGCTGATCATCCCTCGATCGGCAACGATACACACGTTCACCACGCCAAAGCGCTGGCGTAGACGATCCACGATCGGAACCAGACTCTTCACGTCCGTCGTATTGCCCGGCCACAACTCAGACAGAATGGGATTGCCTTCGCCATCCAGCACCACCCCGACAACCATCTGATTCAAATCCGGCCGTGAGTCTTTGCTGTGGCCTCGTTCACCGAGCGTTTCACCGCCTTCGCCTTCGAAATAAATCGACGTGGTGTCGAAAAACACCAGGTCCAGTGCGGTGAACAAATCCCGCCGGCAATCAAACAACCGCTCTTCGATGAGATCCTTCGTGCAGCGCTTTGCAAACGGTGTCTTCGCTGTCTGCTCCGCTGCCGGAAGCGCCTCTCCCAGCCACGCCATCGTTCGGTACAGATGGTGTAGCGAGAGTGTTTCCACTTGCTCAATGCGGTAATCGGCGCGCCATTTATCCGCCGCTCGATCCGATCCGGGACAGAACAAGCGATGCAGCACCGTGAGAAAAACCGCACGCTCCAGCGAAAACCCGTAACCGCGATTACCGGCAAGCCCCGCGATGACCGCCTTGCAACCGGTTTGCTCCCACAGCCGCTCAAAGATGAGAGAAGGACCGATGCGTCGCTTGGTCACGGTCGTGAGCTCTCCACTTTCGAAGGCGTTCAGCACCAGCGCGTTTTCGGCGAAGCGAGCCCCGGAGGCGAGCAGCGATTCAATTTGCCCGGAAGCGGTCAATTCATCCAGGCGTCCCAACGTGGCGATGACCCGCTGTCGCGGCCGTCCGTCTTGGCGATAGCTCTCAACGATTTGCAGATAGGCGCGCTCGCCCGACTTCTTGACACGGAAGAACATGATGGATGCTCACATAAGTGACACTACCATCATAGCATATATGGAGAGATTATAAGGGTAGAATAAAAGGAAATATCACCATATACGTGGCACTACAAACGCGCCCTCATTTGACGACAAGCGTTTGCAAGTCATTGTTCCTATTACATGAGGCTAACCCAGCCGAGGGGCGAGGTGTAGAAGATGGGCCATGGTGGAGGCCTTGCGCGCTGACTTTGAATATTCGCCGGTCGGGCTACGCCGTTTCCGTCTCCCAGGTGGGGGCGTCCGGGTAGTGGCGGATCGCAAGTTTACGCGGCAGAATGCCGAACGTTCGCACGATCCATTGGGCTGCCCGCTGGTTGAGTTGTCGCGGAAGTAAGTTATCGAGCGCCGTTTTATCGCACCACAATCAAGTAAATGCCACGGCACTCCTTTTGTTCATTCAATATTTGCGAAAGAGGCTGTTTCTTTTTTTTGTCCGCTGCACTACACTGAAAACGTCCGGCGGATTTTCTTTTTGATATCAAGGTTATAGGATAACTCTCCGGCAAAAAAGAAAAGCCAAAATCAATGCTATGGAAAAGGATCTTAAAGTGATGGCTAAGTTCACGACAAACCTAAAGAATATCGTTAGTTCAACTTTCCTTATTGGCGCGCTGGCATTAAGCGGCTGCGGCGGGGGTGGCAGCGGCGATAGCGGTCAAGACAAAGGTCAGGCGGCGGCGGTGAATCCTTACGTCATTACCAACGATGCGGCGCAAGTGGTCACTCAAGGCCAATTCAGATCGGTCAATGGATATCTTTCTCGAAGCAACAAGGTTCTCTTAAGCGCGGGGGGCACGGCGAGCGCAACATTTCGTTTGGCGATCGACAAGAAAGGATATTACAAAGCGTTTACCTGGACGGGCCAAGTCTCTCCGGCAGTGCTAGATTCGGCCGCAATCACGATTCGCCATGGCGCAGGTGAGACTAAAATCGCCATGGAACAGCATAATCATAGCGGTCAGTGGCGATTGCTCGGGGTATTTGAATTTGACCCGCTAGGAAAGAACGAGATTGAATTAGCTTCGCAAAACGGCGGCGCACTCGTCGTCGATGCGGTGCGTTTTGAATACCTCGGCAGCGAACCGCCGCGCTTGCAATTCGAAATAAATACCATGGTCGGCGGCGAAAACGCGGCGCCGGCATTACCCGATGCTGAAATTAATAAACCTTATAGCGAGTCAGTCGTCGTCCTTGGCGGCACGCAACCCTATCGCTTCAGCATCGAAGCCGGGGTACTCCCAAACGGCTTAGTTCTTGACCCTAACCTCGGTCAAATTTCCGGGACGGCAACCTACGTATCCAGCAATCCCTTCACTTTGTCAGTTACCGACGCGGCGGGTGCCCGCATCACGGTGCAGATCGAGTTAGTAGTTGAGGACACTTCCGCCGACGTCAATAATCCGATCGTTGTTGGCGAAACCAAGGCCAAGCCTCTGGATGGGAACCCAGTTGGCACACCACCCGATCTAAGCGACCTCATTGGCGTCCTCTACGGTATCCCTGAAGGTTCATGGGCCAAAG
>JANNMV010000093.1:0-2178 GCA_031398205.1 Pseudomonadota bacterium
GTGATTGCTGCTCATATTCCCATCGAGCGGGTCATTGGTTGCGTGGTTTATCCGGCGTGCGAAATGGTCGCGCCCGGCGTCATCCATCACATCGAAGGCAATCGTTTTCCGGTCGGTGAACTCGATGGCGCCGAAACGCCGCGCGTCGACGCGATTGCGGAATTGTTCAAAAAAGCCGGATTAAAATCGCCGGTGCTAACGAATATTCGTTCGGAAATCTGGCTCAAGCTTTGGGGTAATCTCACCTTCAATCCAATCAGCGCGCTGACGCAGGCGACGTTGGTCGATATCTGCCAGTTTCCACCAAGCCGCGCGCTTGCTGCCAGCATGATGACCGAAGCGCAAACCATCGCGAATAAACTCGGTATCGAGTTTCGCGTCTCGCTCGAGAAACGCATCGCCGGCGCGGAAAGTGTTGGTAAACACAAGACCTCGATGCTGCAAGATGTCGAAGCAGCGCGCGCGCTGGAGATCGACGCGCTGGTGGGTTCGGTGATGGAACTCGGTCGCCTCACCCAAACGCCGACGCCACATATCGATGCCGTTTACGCTTGCACTAGTTTGCTGGCGAACATGCTGCGCGAATCAAATGGCCGTTTGGCTGTTAGTAAATCAAACTAACCTTTTCCAAGCATGTCATTGCGAGCCGCCTTTAGCCCTGTACTTGATACGGGGCAAGCAATTTGGTTTTCACGATGCAAGAAAAGAGATCGCCGCGTCATCGTGCGCCGGATTGTACGATTGGCAATCACCTGTAATAAGTGTCATCCTGAGCGTAGCGAAGGATCTGCTTTTTGCGCCCGGAAAAGCAGATCCTTCGCGTTGCTCAGGATGACATGTTGAATACATTACCCTTGCTTCTTGAAATCAACTAATGAAAACATTTTCCACCCTAACCGAACTCCTATCAATCGGCGAGCCATCGCGCGTTGCCATTGCCGCACCCGGCCGCGTGCCGCTGACGTTCGAGCAACTACGAACGCAAGTCGTGACCACCATCGAGGCGCTCAATCAATCGGGCATCGGACGTGGCGACCGCGTTGCAATCGTGCTGCCGAACGGCGCGGAAATGGCGAGCGCGTTTGTTTGCGTCGCCACGGGCGCGACGGCTGCGCCGCTGAACCCTGCTTATCGCGCCGAGGAGTTCGAGTTTTATCTCACCGATCTCAATGCAAAAGCATTGATCGTCGCGAGCAACGACGACACTGCGGCGCGCGCCGCGGCGCGGCGACTTAACATTCCCGTTCTCGAATTGCATGCCGATAGCGCAGGCCCGGCGGGAAACTTTTCGCTGACCGCAAAGGACGCGACGGCGAACGCCAGCGCGAAGGGCGGGAACGCCACGGCCGACGACATCGCGCTGATATTACACACCTCGGGCACCACCTCGCGTCCAAAGATCGTGCCGCTGACGCAGCGCAATGTCTGCGCCTCCGCGCGCAACGTGCGCGACACCTTGCGTTTTACCGCCGAAGATCGCGGCCTCAACATCATGCCCTTGTTCCACATCCATGGCCTGATCGCGGGACTGCTCGCGCCGCTGGCCGCCGGCAGCCAGGTACATTGCACACCGGGTTTTAATGCGTTGAAATTTTTTGCGTGGATGACGCAAGCGAAGCCGACTTGGTACTCCGCCGTGCCGACCATGCATCAAACTATTTTGGCGCGCGCGGCAAATAACTCGGAGGGTATCTCCGCGAATCCGCTGCGCTTCATTCGCTCGTCTTCCGCATCGCTGCCGCCGCAGGTATTGATGGAATTGGAAAAAAACTTCAATTGCCCGGTGATCGAATCCTACGGCATGACTGAAGCGGCGCACCAGATGTCGAGTAATCCGTTGCCGGGCGCCAAGCGCACTCCCGGCAGCGTTGGCATCGCCGCCGGGCCCGAGGTGGCGATCATGGACGATGCGGGAACATTATTGCCGCCGCAAAGCGTGGGCGAAATCGTCATTCGCGGCGAGAACGTCACGCTGGGCTATGAAAATAATCCCAAGGCAAACGCCGAAGCCTTTAGCAACGGCTGGTTTCGCACCGGCGATCAAGGCGTGCTGGACGCCGAGGGTTATCTCACGCTAACCGGGCGGCTAAAAGAAATCATCAATCGCGGCGGCGAGAAAATTTCGCCACGCGAAGTGGACGACGTGTTGATGGATCACCCCGCCGTGCAACAAGTCAT
>JANNMV010000104.1:0-2584 GCA_031398205.1 Pseudomonadota bacterium
CGCCACTAAGGCGATCAGCGGTGTTAACGCAACGCCTACGGCGGTGCACATCACGATCATCAGCGCGATCGCGACAATGTATCCCAGCGCGGTTAACGCACCGTAGAACGTCAGGTTGAGTCCGGTCCATTGACCGTCGGCATGTCTTTGCCGGGGGACGGTCGCTACGAACTGCCATTTTTCCGCCGGCAGTTCTTTAAAGGCCCAGGCGAGTAGCCACGCGAATGTGAGCGTCAGTACGCCGACGACGAGTTCGATCATAAATTCTCCGTTTGAAAAAGTTGTTTCGCGACCGACACCGCACTGGGTACGTGCGTGACCGATTTCGCGATGGAACTCCGAACCGCCACGTCCGTCTCCACCAAGCACTCACCGAAATAGTGGGAAAAGCGGCTCTGCACATCGCGCCGCCGCGCATTTTTCACCAAGTCGTAGTCGAATACCACGCGTTCACGCTGAAACAGCAAAATCACGGTACTGCTGCCAGGACGAAACAGACTTTTTACCGCGCCGCGCCGTACGAACTGGCCGATTTCAACCGGTGCAGCGGGGCCGTAGCCGTCGTCGCTGTAACACTGAACAATCTCGCCGATCATCAAAGCCACCACCTCGATCATGGCGACGTAGCCGATCTGCGTCCCGCCTTTGACGTCCGTGTCGATGACGCTCACGCAGCGGCGGTTTTTGGAAAAAGGGGTGACCATGCGTACCGTCGCCGACGGATTGCAGGAATGGAAATCGCCATCAATTTCGTAGACATCCACAACGGCGCCGCTCACCGGCATATGGTTGTGATGATATTTTTCCGGCGTCAGGCGAAAAATCGCCCAATCGCCGTCACCAAAGCAGGACTGCCACCCGACTTTGTTTTTGCCCAGCAACTCGTTTAGTGAAAAAAATTTCTCCTTGACAAATACTTCCCGATGCGCCGAAAAGCGACCGAATAGAACCCGCGAATCGGCGGGCGCGGCCGCCGCTGTTGACGACTCAGGTAAGGGGCGAACGTCCCAAAATCTTATTTGGCGTTCGAAAATATCGCGCAGTTTGGGCCAGCGTCCGAATGGCACAACGCATTCGGATTCGTCGATGCCAAGTTTGGCAATGGTGGCGTGGAAGCTCGCATTGCGTGCAACCAGCGGCGCTTCGTAGTTGAGATAGGCGAGGAGCCGAGTCCCGTGTCGTTGGGTAGCGAGTTTAAACAGGTAGGGGTGAGACTCGCGCGCTGCGGAGTAAAGCCAAGCAATGAGCGGGTCGGCAATGAAGTGCTCAGTCTTGACCGTGCCCGATCCGCGCTCGATATACTGGTGCGGGCAATCGCGCGCGGAATTTTGCATAGGCAGAAACCCTCGTTCTTGATAATTAACCAAGCGAGCATGACATCGGTTGATGACACAATCGTTGCGGTAATATGATTTTTTTGTGGCAGGTGTTGATTTTCGTCCGGAAAAAACGCGACAACGGCTTGTACGAACGCAGCATAAGGCCGGCCAATTGAAAGCGAATGGAGTGCCGTATTACCTAACTTGCTTCCCGCGCGCTGCCGATTTATCATCTAACGCGGCGGCTACGGTTGTGACGTTCCCCATTTCCACCGGGAGGCGTGTGGTGGCGCATAACGAACTGGCTTGCCGCTTATCCCCTTAAAGTAAATATTAAGAAAAATCCGATGCAGCAACCCGCTGAGCGTCTGTCCAATCACCCTCGCAAGTTGGGATGGCTGTCGACCACCGCGCTCGCCATGGGCGGTAGCAACCAAAGCCTGTTTCTTCTGACGGCACTATTTGCCGGCCAGGGTGCGATTAGCGGCCAGGGCAGCGCCGCGGTTCCGCTTTTAATCCTAGGTTTGTTGCTGGGTTGGGCCGCCGCGCCGGCATGGACCGAACTGGTTTTGATGTATCCGAATCGGGTCGGCGGAATCGCTGCCAGTTGTTCCGAAGCGTTTCGTCCGTACAACCCCGTCCTCGCGAATCTCACCGGGGTGTGCTACTGGTGGGGGTGGATTCCCACTTGTGGCCTGACGGCCATTTTCTCTGCGTCCGCCATTCACGAATGGTATCTCCCCGGTGTACCGGTAACGGCGATGGCCTGCGGCATTGTGTTGTTGTTCACGGCGGTGAATTTGTGTGGTGTGCACTGGGCCGGGCGCTTAGCGGTTCCCATCGCCACGGCATCCGCCGCACTGGCATTCATTTCAGCGCTCGCGCCGGTCATTACGGGGCAAGTGGATTGGCAGCGCGCCAGCACGTTTCATTTAACCGTTCCGTTCGCAGGCTGGTTCGGCGAATTGACCAGCCTCATGGCCGGGTTATATCTGATTGGTTTCGCGGCGCCCGCGTTCGAAGCGGCTGCGTGCCACGTCGGCGAAACCATTAATCCCAATAAAAATGTGCCACGCGCTATGTTCGTAAGTGGCCTAATGGCGTCGATCTATTTCATCGTGCTGCCCGTTGTCTGGTTGGGCGCGCTAGGGTCGGAGCAACTTAGCAAGGATCTGATGCTGGTGCTCGGCCCGACATTCGCGCCGGTGTTCGGCAGCTTTGCTAAAGCGGCGGCTATTTGGTTCATGATGTTCAACATGTTTCAC
>JANNMV010000113.1:0-4458 GCA_031398205.1 Pseudomonadota bacterium
CCATCGTCGGCGTGCTAGCCGCGGCACAGTTACCACTCCGACAAATCGAATTGATCGCGCGCCGTATCGAATGGCCAGGCATGTTGAACCTGTCGTGGTCCGGCAAGGGGCTGATGCAAAACGCCAACTTGCGATCCTCGATCGACACAGCGCTGGGTGGTCGAAGGCTGGAGCAGTTGCCCCTCCCGTTCGGCGCGATCGCGACGGACGTGGCGACCGGTGAGCGCGTCATCATTCGCACAGGGCCGGCGGGTGCGGCGGTCGGCGCATCGTGCAGCATCCCGGTGATTTTTGCGCCGGTCAAAATTGACGGACGCGATCTGGTCGATGGCGGTTTGACCGAGCCGGTGCCCGTGATCGCGGTACGCGAAATGGGCGCCGAAATCGTCATTGGTGTGGATGTCGCCTTTCGACCGAGTGAAGAGCCGTTTCAGGGGCTGACCGGCGTCGCATTTCAGACCATGCACATCATGGGGAATGCGTTGATCAACGAGCAAATACGCCGCGCCGATATCGCAATACGCATGAATGTGCATCAGTTGATTGGCAAGGACAATTCCCACGACCAGTTGATCGCAGCCGGCTATGCGGCGGCGATGCGTGCCTGGTCAAAGCTTGCGCCGATGCTGTCGTGATGGCGCTGCCAAATTGCGCAAATCTCAAAACCAAAATCTCCTCGAATTGTTTTGCGAGTTGTCACGGACGGCTAGCGGGCTTTTGGATTGGGCGCGTTCATCGGGCCCATGTGAAACAGTTTGGCCTGATTGGCGGTCAGGTACGCCTCATGTCGCGCTCCGCTGGGACTCGGGCTACGTCGATTGCGCGAGGCCATCACGCGAAACAGATCGGCGCACCCCAAGGTTCACACACCATCGTCCGCAGCGCCAGTTTAGCGCTGCCATTCCAGCGGAGTTTATACCCCGATCTGATGTCGGAATTGAGGATCAATTGGTATCGGACTGGGTATCCGTGTTCAATCGGAATCGCTATGCAAATTTGGAGGAGAAAGGGCTCGGCAAAAAAGTGGGCCGCGCTAGGCGGCCCGCTTGAAAAGTAACGTTCGATTATGGACTAAGGCGACACCAGCACAAACCGCGCGGCATCCGCAATGACCAGGCCATTGCTGGCCTTCACTTCGACAAAACCCGTCTTGCCTGCGGCAAAGCTGTAACGTCCGACCAAAACCCACTTTCCGCCATTGATTTTTTGGTTAAACAGAACGGTTGATGTGCCGCCCTGATGCGTGATGCTATACGGTGCGTTGCTGATGCGGTTGGTGTGAGTTGTCCACCAAACGTATACGTCATAGCTGCCCGCCGTCGTAATTTGCGGTGTCCAGCGGTACGCATCAGCGACCGTCCCGCAGCTATACAGTGAGGTTGCACCATGGGGGCCGGTGCCGCTGGATGCACACCAAGTTCCGACGAAGGTTTTTCCGCCCGTCGCGTCTTGTACGCCTAGCGCGGCGTTATCCAGAACAATTTCCACTGCAGCCGTGTTAGCGATAGTCACGGACAAGCTGGTGGAGTTGGCGATATTCCCGGCGCTGTCATAGGCTTTGGCGACCAAACTGGCGGCGCCATCAGCCAATTTGCTGGTATCCCAGCTAAAACTATAAGCCGGGGTCAAATCCGTCGCGACCAATACGCCTTTGGCATAGAGTTCAACTTTCGTGACGCCGATATTGTCCGTTGCGCTCGCGTTGACGGCGACGATTCCCTTGACGGTTCCCGTGCCCGGCCCGGTGATGGCGACCTGTGGTGCGGTCACATCGGCCGTGGTGGTAGCGAGGCTGCGCGCCTTTTGCACCGCGGCGGCGGCGTTTACGCGGCCGACGCCAAACTCCCGATCCGCGCCGGCGGCGCCCAGATCGACAGACGTGGTTTTTAGAATGTCTTCCAACTCGCTCGGCTTGAGCGCCGGATTGGCCGACATCATCAGCGCGACGACGCCCGCCGTAATAGGACTGGAAAACGACGTCCCGCTCACCGCGGCATAACCGCCACCACGCACCGTGGTCCAGATTCCGGCGCCGGGTGCGGAAACGTCCACATAGTCGCCGAACGAAGACCAGCTGGCCTTAACGTCACCGATTGCAGTAGCCGAAACGGAGATCATGGCGCTGTTCGCCAACGTAGCGTCGAGCGCGCTGCTGTTACCAGCCGAGTTGATGAGTAAACCGCCCTTGGTTTTGAGGTAGTTGGCCGCAGTTCGTACCGACGCGCTGCCGTGAACCGCATAACTGACGTTGACGACTTTGGCGCCATTGTCCGCCGCCCAGTAGATGCCTTCGGCAATCGTACTGTAATACGCATACCCGGCGGTATCGCTAATGCGAACCGGCATGATCTTGGCATTCCAGGCAACGCCGGTGACACCCGTCGCGTTATTGCTTGCCGCTGCGGCCGACCCGGCAACTTTAGTGCCATGCCCATAGACATCCGAAGTGTTCGCGTTGCCATCGAAAAAATTCCAGCCCGGAACGAGTTTGCCTTGCAGATCCGGGTGGGTGCCATCGACACCGCTGTCCAAAATCGCAATCGTTACACCCGCGCCAAGGGACGTATCCCATGCGCTCGGTGCTTGAATCTTGGGTAGATGCCATGCGCTGGCATAGTAGACATCGTTACCGACTTGGTCAGGTGCGATTAATTTGTCGATTTCAGCCGATTTGATTTGCGGATCGCGGCGCAACAACTCCGCAGCGACACGCTCATCTGTACCGGTAGGCAACGTCACGATATGGACTTGAGTTTTATGCATGGGGCGGGCGGAACGACCGCCGTGGCGCGACAAAATCTTACTCAGCTCGATATCGTGTAAACCCGCTCTGGTTTCAACCAGAATGCGGCCTTTGGCCCAAAAGCCGGTCTCTCCGGCGGACGCCGGGACACTCGCAAAAAAAGCGCTAGTCAGTGCGAGTAGGGTAAGCTGGGATAACGCAGAGCGGCGCGTGCTGAATTGAATCATTGTTGCAAATTCCTCTTTTTTCGGTTGAACAGGTTGCCGGCCTTTGGGAATTCGCACGCGGTGATTGCCAACAACCCAGAAACCCTCATTTTTACTGAGGTGGTGTCCATGACTGAATCTGGCAATTCCGCTGTCATTGGGCGAACCCGTTAGACCGGTGATTTTGCGCCGCTACCTTTCGATAGGTTTGCCGTTACAGATGTGAACAACAGGAAGCAAACGGCGTGCCAACACTGACGATCGGCCGACAGAAATGTCGATTTGGTGACGAATGCGGCGCTGAGCGCGCCAGATAAGCCGAAATCCCGACGCATTGGCTTAAAGCCAGGGTTCGACCTCGCGCGTGACGCTATCTTAGTCTGCGATTCAGCGGCAGTTGCTGACGCTACACGGTAGCGCTTGCAGCCGAAGGACGCGATCCCGTGCCGCGCAATGCATAAACTGTCCCCGAAAAGAGACGGTGGTGTGAGCGCATATCGTTAAGGCAATGATTTGTAGATGATTTAGATTGTCTTCCATTAGAGACGGACGTATCGCGCCAAGGCGAACGACGCGACGTTGCAAAAAATTAGCTTCTAATGGATAGCCTCCCGCGCTCGACGTAGGCGGGTCGCCGAGGACGCGAAGAATGGTGTCCACGACAGCGCCAGGCGTCGTAGAATATCCATCCACTTATTCGTTGCTGCCTATGGATCCTATTACCCGACTCGTCCACGCCGGCCAGGAACTCGATGCCGCGTTCAACAGCATCACGGCGCCGCTGTATCAAACCTCGGTGTTTCGTTATGAAGCGCTGGGCGTCAGTAAAGGCTATGAGTATTCCCGCGCCAGCAATCCCACCCGCCATGTTCTGGAGAGCCTAATCTGCGACTTGGAAGGCGGTGTCGGTGCCGTGGCCTGCGCGACCGGTGTGGCGACCTTCACGGCGGTGCTGGCAGCGTTCGACGGCAATATTCACATCGTTGTCAGTCACGGTTGTTACGGCGGCGCGGCGCGTCTGCTGGGATTGATGCAAGAGCAAGGAAAGTTGACGTTTTCCTTTGTGGATCTGAATGATCTTGCAGCCATCGAAGCAGCGATTCGGCCGCAGACCCAAATCGTATGGGCCGAGTCCCCTACCAATCCGCTGCTAAATATTGTGGATTTGACCCAACTCGGCCAATTTTGCGAGCAGAAAAAACTGACGCTAATCGTCGACAACACCTTCATGACGCCGTTGTTGCAGCGGCCGTTCGAATTCGGCGCCGACATCGTCATGCACTCGACCACGAAATATATCAATGGTCATGCCGATGTTATCAGCGGCGTGGTCGTGGCGCGTCGCAAGGAGCAGTTAAAGAAAATCCAGTTCGCCGTAAAAACCTACGGCCTTGCAGCCGGTCCGTTCGATTGCTGGCTGACCCTGCGCGGCAGCAAAACCTTGCCGCTGCGCTTGAGGCAGCATCAGGAAAATGCCGCCGCGGTCGCGGCGTTTTTGACTAAGCATGA
>JANNMV010000183.1:0-1642 GCA_031398205.1 Pseudomonadota bacterium
AATCGTTGCGGCGAATCAACCGGGCGTATTGGCGCGAATCGCGGCGAGCATCGCCGAGGCAAATTCCAATATCGAAAATTTCGCCACCACGGAAAAAGATTCCCAAGCCTACACTACGGTTGAATTTACGGTACAGGTAAAAGACCGTAACCATTTAGCGATGGTGATGCAAAAGCTCCGCGCGGTTCCCGATGTGGTGCGCATCCGTCGCATCAAGGGCAGCGACTAGCTCTCGCCGCTCGCCTTGCCGCCGCCAGCACAAAAACTTAACGTTGTTTCCATCCTGGCCGCCAGCAGCCAGCCGACGCGTAATCGGCTGGAGAAATTAGGCATTCGCACGGATTTCGATTTGGTGTTACACCTGCCGCTGCGTTACGAAGACGAAACCCATCTCTACCCCATCAGCGATTTGCCGTTCGATCGCAGTGCCCAAACGGAAGGCGAGTTACTGCACGCGGAAGTTCAATATCGGCCGCGACGCCAGTTGGTGTGTCAAATCGCCGATGGCAGCGCGGTGTTGTATTTGCGCTTCTTCAATTTTTATCCGAGCCAGATAAAACAACTGCAAGTGGGGGTGCGGCTGCGCGTGTTGGGCGAGCAACGGCAAGGTTATTTTGGGCCGGAGATGGTGCACCCGAAATATCGCGTTGTCGGCGAAAGCGCGCCACTGGCGGAAACTTTAACGCCGGTCTATCCGACCACCGCCGGCCTACCGCAGGCAACGATTAAAAAACTCATTTATCAAGCGTTAGCGCGTTGCGATTTGAGCGACACGCTCGGCGAGGATTTACTGAAACAACTGTCATTGCCGAGTTTCGAGACGAGCGTGAGCTTGCTCCATCGCCCCGCGCCGGATCGATCGCAAAGCCAATTGGAAGACAAGTCCGCCCCCCCATGGCAGCGCTTGAAATTCGACGAACTGCTGGCACAGCAACTCTCCATGCGCCGCGCCTATCGCGAACGGCGCGCCCATGCGGCGCCGAAGCTAGGTGATAGCGGCGCGCTCGTGGCGCAGTTGTTGGCCTCCCTGCCGTTTGCGCTGACGGGCGCGCAGAGCCGTGCGCTCGAAGAGATCAATCGCGATCTCGGTCAGCGCCATCCAATGCAGCGCTTGTTACAAGGCGACGTCGGCAGTGGCAAAACCATCGTCGCGGCCCTGGCCTGCGCGCGCGCCATCGCCAATGGCTATCAAGCAGTGTTGATGGCGCCGACGGAAATATTGGCCGAGCAACATTTTCGCAAAATCGATGCAATGCTCACGCCGCTGGGCGTGCAAACCGCATGGTTGATGGGTAGCCTAAAAAGTAAGGCCAAACGCACCGCGCTCGAGTCCGCGAGCAACGGCGCGGCCCAGCTTATTGTCGGCACCCACGCGCTGTTTCAAGCCGATGTGGCATTCAAAAAATTAGGCTTGGTGGTGATCGACGAGCAACATCGCTTTGGCGTCGATCAGCGCCTCGCTCTACGTGGTAAAGGCACGCACGGCACAGTTCAGCCGCATCAGTTGATGATGAGCGCAACGCCGATTCCGCGAACATTGGCAATGAGCTTTTTCGCCGATCTCGATGTGTCAGTGATCGATGAATTGCCGCCGGGTCGCTCGCCTGTGGTCACCAAACTCGTCTCCGATGCGCGACGCGAA
>JANNMV010000246.1:0-1815 GCA_031398205.1 Pseudomonadota bacterium
TGAAGCAACTGGAATCGGTTATCGCATTGCTGTTGGCATTCGCGCAAAAAAATCAGGGCATGACGCGCGTGTTGATCGGCGATGCGCTGGTAAACGAAGACGTTCGATTACAAGCGCGCATTAACCAACTGCACGATCGCATCGAAGCGAGTCTGCGCCAAAGCCTGCGTATCGCCGCCTCGCAAAACGATCTGGATCCGAACATCGACGGTAATGCCATGGCGAATTTGTTGATGTGTTTTGTTACCGGGCGGTGGCATCAGTTTGCCAAGAGCGGTTTCAAACGCATGCCGACAGAACTCTGGAGCATGCAATGGCAAGCGCTCGGCCTCGGCTCATCCGCGCCCGTCAGTCAGGATAGCTAGGTGATCCTCAAACCGGTATTCGCCATGATGGCCGCGAAGAAGGCGTCGGATCTGTTCATTGCCGCCGGTGCAGCGATCCATATGAATGTGGATGGCAACGTGATCCCGATTAACGATCAGAAAATGACGCCCGAGGGGATTCAAAAGGTCTGCTACGAATTGATGTCGGCGCAGCAAATTAAAACCTACGAGGAGACCCTCGAGCTCAACATGTCTCTGGTGATCCCGGAGGTCGGCAATTTTCGCATCAACATCTACCGCCAGCGCGGTAGCCTGGCGTTGGTGGCGCGCTATGTCAGTTTCAATATCCCCAACCTAAAAGATCTCAATCTACCGCTGTTCTTCAACGACTTGATCATGGAAAAACGCGGGCTGATTCTGGTGGTGGGCCCGACCGGCAGTGGCAAATCCTCCACTCTCGCCGCCATGCTCAACCATCGCATCGCCACTAAAACAGGCCACGTGTTGACCCTGGAAGATCCGGTGGAATTCCTGTTTCGCCATAACAAATCCATCGTCAGCCAGCGCGACATCGGACTGGATTCCCTGTCTTATCCAAACGCGCTGAAGAGCGCCCTGCGCCAAGCGCCGGACTGCATGCTGATCGGCGAAATTCGCGAAGCGCAAACCATGACCATGGCGATCAATTTTGCGTTGTCCGGCCATCTGTGCCTAGCGACGTTGCACGCGAACAATACTTACCACGTGCTGAACCGGATGATTCAAATGTATCCGATGGAAAACCGCAATACCCTGCTGCAAGATTTGTCGGTCAGCTTAAAAGCGGTGATTGCCCTGCGCCTGCTGCAAGGCAAAGACGGCAAGCGTATTCCGGCCTTCGAGTTATTGATCAACACCCAGCGCATCGCCGATCTGATCGAGCGCGGCGCCGTCGGCGAGATCAAAGAGGCGATGCAAGAAAGCCTCTCGCCGAGTTTGATGAACTTTGATCAGTGCCTGCTCAAGCTATTCCGCTCCGGACGCATCACCTGGGAAATGGCGCTGGCCAATGCCGAATCGCCGACCAACCTGTCGCTCCAGGTGAACAGCACCGAGGTCGATACGGCGCGCAAAGTCGAGGCTGCCGCGCCGAGGCCAGGCGAGGTGTCGTTTGATTTCAGCCTACCCAGCGGTGAATAGCGCATTTCAGTCGTTTCGTTAAGAAGGCCCGAGCACTTTGTGCCTGATCGTCCTGGCTTATCAATGCCATCCTGAATTTCCGCTCATCGTCGCGGCAAACCGCGATGAATTTTTTCAGCGCCCGACGGCTGCCGCCGATTTCTGGGCGGATCATCCTGACGTGCTCGCCGGCCGCGACCTTGAACAGAGTGGAACGTGGATGGGCGTCAACAAAAACGGTCGCTTTGCTGCCCTGACCAATGTTCGCGACCCGAAATCCGTTCAACCCGCAGCGAAATCCCGCGGTTTGATCGTGTCGGATTTTCTGATG
>JANNMV010000259.1:0-2042 GCA_031398205.1 Pseudomonadota bacterium
CCTGGCAAGGCGTTGTAGGGTGGATCAAGCACAGCGGATCCACCAGGCGCATCAAAGCGCACTGCTCGTAGCCACGGGTGTGGTGGATCCAGCGCTTCGCGCTTTGATCCACCCTACCTTTGGGTCTGGGTTCATGGAAAGCGCGGCGAAGCAATCTCGCCTTTAATAACCGTTATCCCGAGCACAGCTATGCGCAACTACATAACGACCCGTTAACATTAACCGCTAGTGTTCCCCGCCAAAACACCCCTACAATAGGTGCCTTGTCAAATGCTCGAAAAACGAGTTTCAATGGCTTCAACCCGTGTGCCGCTGTCGGTCGTGATCATCACCCGCGACGCGGCGTCCCAAATCGTGCCCTGTTTAAAATCCGCCGCGTTTGCCGATGAAATCGTCGTGGTCGACAGCGGCAGCGCTGACGATACGGTCGGGCTAGCGATCGCGAATGGCGCGCGCATCGTCAGCCGCGAGTGGGAGGGTTTTGGCAAGCAGAAGCAATACGCCGTGGCCCAGGCGCAACACGATTGGGTGTTATGCCTGGATTCCGACGAACGGGTGACGGACGACTTGCAAATCTCGATTGAAGCCGCGCTGCAACTGCCGGAATTCAAGGCCTACAAAATGCCGCGCCGCAACCGCTTCATGGGGCGCTATTTGCGCCACGGGGAAGGGTATCCCGATTGGTCGCTGCGGTTATTCCACCGTGCCCATGCCAGTTGGAGCGACGACACGGTGCATGAAAAAGTCGAAACACTGGTTTCCGTCGGCATACTCAAGGGCGATTTGTTGCACGAATCGGAACAGGGCATCGCCGACTATTTGCACAAGCAAAACGGCTACACAACGATCCAGGCGCGCGATCTGCACGCCGCCGGCGCGCGCGGCGACGCAGCCAAGTTGGTGCTGAGTCCGCTCGTTCGGTTCATCAAATTTTACGTGCTGCGGCGCGGATTTTTGGACGGCGTACCGGGGCTGATACACATTTTGATCGGCTGCTTCAATACGTTTAGCAAATACGCGAAGTTGATCGAATTTAACAAGGGCGCGTAGGTTGAAAATCCTAGTGACCGGCGCCGCGGGATTTATCGGCATGCATACGGCCAAGCGGTTGCTTGAGCGTGGCGACGAGGTCGTAGGCATCGACAACATTAACGACTACTACGACGTCCGCCTAAAATACGCGCGCCTCGAACAGCTCAAACCTTTCGAGAAATTTACGTTTATCAAGATGGACATCGCCGACCGCGAGGCGATGGAAAAGCTATTCGCCGAACACAAGTTTCCGAGAGTGATACACCTTGCGGCACAAGCGGGCGTGCGCTACTCGCTGAAAAATCCGCATGCTTATATTCAAAGCAATGTCGTCGGATTTATGAATGTTCTGGAAGGGTGTCGGCATAACAAAGTCGAACATTTGGTGTACGCGAGCAGCTCAAGTGTGTACGGCGCGAACGCCAAAGTGCCCTTCAGCGAGGCCGACAACGTCGATCATCCCGTGAGCCTCTACGCGGCCACGAAGAAATCCAATGAGCTGATGGCGCACACCTACAGCCATCTTTACCACTTGCCGACTACTGGCCTGCGCTTCTTCACCGTCTACGGCCCCTGGGGCCGGCCCGATATGGCGGCGATGTTGTTCACCAAGGCGATCCTCGAAGGCGTTCCGATTGACGTTTACAACCACGGCGACATGCAGCGGGATTTCACGTATATCGACGATATCGTCGAGGGCGTGGTGCGGGTGCTGGATAAAATTCCTGCGCCGGAAGCGAGTTTTGATCCCATGAATCCCGACCCGGCGATCAGTAACGCACCCTATCGTTTGTATAACATTGGCAACCATCAGCCGGTCGGCCTCATGGCTTTTATCGAGACGCTTGAGCGGGCGCTGGGCAAGAAAGCGATCACCAAGCTTCTCCCTCTACAAGCGGGCGATGTGCCAACGACGTTCGCCGATACCCATAGACTGCAAGCGCTGATCGATTTCGCACCCCATACGCCGCTTACCGAAGGTATGGCTCGATTTGTCGAGTGGTATCGGG
>JANNMV010000260.1:0-4475 GCA_031398205.1 Pseudomonadota bacterium
GCACGTTGGAGCAGGCTTCCGGTGGGACCATTATTCTCACCGAGCAATACATGGATTTTTTGCGCAACCGCTCTTTCCGCCAGACCTTGTTGGTTCGCGGCGAGCGGCAAAGCGATAGTCAACGCAACATTCGCGCTGAACAACTGACGCTGTTTCAGTTGAGTGCGAACATAAAAACCCAGCGCGACGTCAACGTCACATCATCGACCCTCGCAACTTTTGAATCCGCCCAAGGCCGCACCCTGGATGTCACCGAGCCGATCATCAAGGCCGCGCTGCTGATATTGGGGCAACGTTATCCGAGGACCATCGCCTTCGAGGCCTTGTTCGCGGCTGCCGCCGAGCAGTCAAAAACCGCTCAAGTGCAACGCAATACGTTGTTGAATGCGCTGCTGGCGCTGACGCTAAATGGGCTGTTGGAGTTGCAAATGCAGCCGCTTGAATTCGCCGGAGTCGCGCGCCAGCGGCCACGAGCCATCGCGCTGGCGCGGCAACAAGCGCGGGCCGGAAACGCCAGCGCAACGAATCAGCGCCACGAGAGGGTCACGCTCAACCCGTTTCAAGTGGCCTTGCTGGCAATAACGGACGGGAACCGCAGCGTGGCGGAAATCGAGCATCGGTTGACACAGCGCTGCGTCGCCGGGGAAATCGGTCTGCAACGCGACGGCGTCGCGCTGAACGACGCGGCCAGTCTCGCCGCGTTTATGCCAGGTTTGGTTGAGGAAAATCTGCGCCTGCTGGAATCAGCGGCGTTGTTGGAATAGCTAGCGCGGTGTTCCCGCTTTGATCATCTGCAGGGTGTTTTCGGCGTTGGCGTTGCGGCCTGGTATGCGGCCCAGCATCGACGCGACCAACTGATCCACGACTTCCGGCACACTTTCCGCCTGATGGCCGCTGGTATTTTGCCAATTCGACGAAACCAATACCACCTTGCTATCGACGTCATGCATTTCGATGGAAAGCTTGCTCAGGAAGGTAACGCCGTTGCGTTTCCAGGCATCTTGATAACGCGCCGTCAATGTCCCGCTGTCCTGAGCGGCAGGATTGACGCGGGTCTTGAAGCCAAGTTTCTGCAAAGCCGCTTCCAGAGCGGCGCTCACGTCACCTGCTTGATCGGGGCCGCTGATAATGTTTACGACTTGGTAGCTGCGCTCCGGTGCTTTGCGATTAACATCGACGCGGCTGCTGGACGCACAGGCGGACAACAGCAGCAAAGCGGCGATTGCGGCGGATAAGCGGTACGGGAAGGTGAAAATGTTCATGGCGCTTATTATTAGTCAGTTCGACGATTTAATCTGTGAACGATTGTTAAATATCCGCCGCAGCGAGTCAATCGGGAAAACTTTTAAGGCGGTAGCGAACTGGTCGAATATCGAGGACTGAAGTAAACTCGCGGTTCCATAACACCCATTTGACGAGGAGCGAGATGGCCGGTCAATACATCTCTGTCAACGCCGCCGACGGCGCACAATTCAAAGCCTATGTTGCCAAACCCGCCCAGGGCAGCGGGCCCGGCTTGCTGGTCATTCAGGAAATTTTCGGCGTTAATCAACACATTCGCGATATCTGCGACCGCTACGCGGAAGAAGGCTACGTGGCCATCGCGCCGGACGTTTTCTGGCGCATGGAACCCGCTGTCGAACTCGGCCAAACCGAGCAAGATTTTGCCAAGGCGTTTGAGTTCTACGGCCGCTTCGACGTGGAAAAGGGGATGTCTGACATCGCGCAAACCGTCAAAGCGCTGCGCGGTTTGCCGGAATGTAAAGGCAAGGTTGGCTCGGTTGGCTATTGCTTGGGCGGCTTTCTATCCTATTTGACGGCGTGTCGAACCGATGTCGATGTCGCGGTTTGTTACTATGGCGTGGGCATCGAGAAGGCGCTCGGCGAGGCAAGCAAAATCAAATGCCCGGTGGTGTTTCATTTCGCGGAACTCGACAAGTTCGCGCCGCCCGCCGCGGTCGAGCAAATCCGCAATAACTTCAAAGGCCGGCCGGAAATCGAGGTCTATTCCTACCCCGGCGCCGATCACGCCTTCAACCGCAACGGTGGAATGCACTATCACAAACCTTCGGCGATGATGGCCTATTCCCGCAGCCTTGCCGCCATGCGTAAATCCATGGGCCCGCATTACGATTTAAGCGCCCTGTGGGATACCCATTGCATGCACGAATTTGGCACCCGCGATGTCGATGCAACGATGAAAACCATGGTCGCCGCACCTTACGTGAATCACATTCCCGACATGACCGGCGGCGTCGGCCACGATCAACTCAAGCGTTTTTACAAGCACCACTTTATTCCCACCACGCCGGCAGATACCAAACTCGTGCCGATTTCGCGTACCGTCGGCACTGACCGCTTGGTCGACGAAATGCTGTTCTGCTTCACCCACGATATCGAGATTGATTGGATGCTGCCGGGCATTCCGGCAACGGGAAAATACGTCGAGATTCCGCTGGTCGCCATCGTCTGTTTTCGTGGCGACAAGCTGTACAACGAGCATATCTATTGGGATCAAGCCTCGGTGCTGGTGCAAATCGGCATCCTCGATCCGAAGGGCTTGCCGGTAGCGGGAATCGAAACGGCGAAAAAACTCTTAGATGAAAGTTTGCCGTCGAATACGTTAATGAAACGTTGGGCTGAGAGTCAAGGTAAGCAGCTCTAACACCAATGTCATCCTTCGCTTGCGCTCAGGATGACATTGTTAAAAATTAATCGAGGACATAACATGAACCACATCTCCCGCCGCCGCTTCATCCAAGCGGCAACTGCAACGCCGCTACTGGCAACACTTTCCAGCCAATTTGCGTTCTCGCAAAGCAAACCCTTGACCATTGCTTACCATGTCGCGCTGCCGTCTTGGGATCCGACCAGCAGCGGGTCGGCAGCGAACCCGACTATCCAATCGATCTACAAGGCCGTATTTGATAGCTACATCGATCAAAATCCCGACCTGACTTTCAAGCCTGGAATTCTGACCAAATGGGGTTGGAACGCGGACAAATCCAAGATTGAATTAGTGTTGCGCGACAACGCATTTTGGCACGATGGCTCGCCGGTGACGCCGGAAGATGTGGTCTGGTCGTTAGAGCGTGCAGGCGACCCCAAGGGCGGCAATCCGATTCAATTCGTCTGGGGAAAAATCGGTAATTTCAAAGTCGACGGCATGAAAATCACCGTTGATGTCAAAGAATTCGAACCGACGTTGTTCCCGTGGATGGCGTTCTTAACAGCCTACTTGATGCCGAAGAAAGCCTACACTGCCGTCGGCGTGGAAGGCTGGGAGTCAAAACCCATCGGCTCGGGCCCCTATATGGTCGACAAGTTCGAGCGCAATTCCTACGTGCGGCTGAAAGCGTTTCCGAAATATTGGGGATCCAAGCCCGCGTTCGAGACGGTGATTTTCAAGTTTGTGCCCGATGCGACCTCGCGCGTGGCGGAAGTGGAAAGCGGCCAAAGCGATTTGACGCTGGAAATTCCCTACGAAGAATTTAACCGGCTAACACGTAAACTAGGTTTCCTCGGCTCGGTGAAACCCGTATCCGATATCGGCATGATTTTCATCACCAACAAAGACATCATGCTCGACGGAAATGTGCGTCGAGCGATGGTTCATTCGATCAATAAAGAAGCCATTGTGCAGCGCTTGTTGCTCGGTTACGGCACTGCGATCGACACGCTGCAGGCGCCGCAATACATGGCGTTCGATCCGAGCATCAAAACCAAATACGATCCTGCGCTAGCAAAAGAGTTACTAAAAAAATCCGGTTACTCGAGTGCCAAGCGGGTAAAGTTCACTATCCAAACCACCAAAGGATTCAAGCCGAAAGATTTCGAAATGATCCAAGCCATCGTCGGCATGTGGAAGAAAGTCGGCATCGAAGCCAATATCGAAGTCTACGAAATCGCCAAGCACTACGAGCTGCGCGCGCGCCATGAGTTGGCGCCGGCGGCGTTTTACAACTGGGGCAATGCAATCGGCGATCCGTCGACTTCAACCGGCTTTTCCATGTTTACCCACTCGCCACATTCCGCGTGGAAGAGCAAAGACGTCGACGATCAAATCGGCCCACTTTGGGGCGAGAAAGACGAAAAGAAGCGCATCGACGGCTACAAAAAAGTCGATCGCTACATCGCCGAAAAGGCCTTGGTGATCCCGCTATTGCAATACCATCAGCCGGTCGTCTATCGGAAAGGATTGAAATTCACGCCGCACACGGCGGGATTCATTTTGCCGCAAGATATTAAGCCCGCGTAATTTTTCTGTCATTGCGAGCAAAGCGAAGCAATCTCGTATTTCAAACGCCTTTCGAGATTGCTTCGTCGCGTTGCTTCTTTCCATGAACCCAGACCCAAAGGTAGGGTGGATCAAAGCGCGAAGCGCTGGATCCACCACACCCGTGGCTACGAGCAGTGCGCTTTGATGCGCCTGGTGGATCCGCTGTGCTTGATCCACCCTACAACGCCTTGCCAGG
>JANNMV010000296.1:0-9059 GCA_031398205.1 Pseudomonadota bacterium
TCGATGTGGTGGAAGGGTTGAAGAACGCCCCGCGCGCGATGAACAAGTTGTTCGACGGCTCGAATAATGGCAAACTTATCCTGAAGCTGTAGCAGCAAAAGATTTGGGGTCAGCTTTGTTGAGTGGCCCCGAGCTTGGCGACGGGAAATTCAGAATAATGTCCGGGGAGGAAGACGATGGACGCAATCAGACAATGGCTGGATGAACAAGGGCTCGCTCAGTACGCCGAAGCTTTCGAAGCGAACGACATCGATGTTGACGTTCTTCATACCCTAACTGATCAAGACTTGCAGGCGTTGGGTGTTTCGCTGGGCAATCGTAGGCGCCTGCTGGAAGCGTTTAAGGACACTTCCGCGAGCGCTTCCCACTCCGCCATCGCCGAGGCGGAGAAATCCTTTCCCATCGTTGAAGCTACCGCCACCACCGGCGAACGCCGCCAACTGACTGTGATGTTTTGCGATTTGGTCGGCTCGACCGCGTTGCCGGAAAAACTCGACCCGGAAGAACTACGTGCGTTGCTGCACGACTATCGTACTCGCTGCGGCGAAGTCATCGCCCGCTACGAAGGCTTCGTCGCTCGCTACGTTGGTGATGGGATTTTGACTTACTTCGGCTGGCCCAAAGCCCATGAAGAAGATGCCGAGCGGGCATTACGCGCCGCGCTTGAGATTTTACAAGCCGTCCGTTCCGCTTCAGTTACTGAGACCCTATTAGTCCGCATTGGCATCGCCACCGGCCCCATCGTCGTCGGTGAACAAGCCGGTGTCGGCGATCAATCCAAATTGGCGGTAGGCAGCACGCCCAATCTCGCCGCACGGCTACAAGGCTTAGCATCCGCCGATCAAATTGTCGTTGCGTCTTCCACACGGCGATTAGTCGGCAACGCCTTCGAACTCTCGGACTTGGGTGAACATGATCTGAAGGGCATTGCCGAACCGGTACACGCTTGGCGGGTGACGGCCTTAAGTAAGGCAGCAAGCCGCTTTGAAGCAGCCACGCAAGGTGGGGTCACGCCACTAGTCGGACGTGAACTTGAAATCGGACTCTTACTCGACCGCTGGCAACAAGCCCAACAAGGCGAAGGCCAAGTTGTGTTGTTATCGGGAGAGCCCGGCATCGGCAAGAGCCGTGTCTTGAGCACACTGCGCGAGCGCTTGACGGCTCAAGGCCCACAAGCAGTGCGCTTCCAATGCTCGCCGTACCACATCAACAGTGCGTTTTATCCCAGCATCGACAATTTCGAGCGGGTGCTCAAGTTCAGCCGCGACGAGTCGCCCGAGTCCAAGCTCGACAAACTGGAAGCGTTGATCGTCAAGCAATTCGCTCGACCGCTAAAGGACGTCAGATTCATCGCCTCGCTGATGTCAATTCCCTGCGACGAGCGCTACGGCGCAATCACCATGACGCCGCAGCGGTTCAAGGACGAAACGCTGCGCACCTTGATTGATCTCACGGAAGCGGCCGCCAGAAAGCACCCCAGGGTAATTCTGTACGAAGATGCCCACTGGGCCGACCCCACGAGTCTTGAAGTGCTTGATCTGTTGATCGACCGAATCAAAGCCATTCCGCTACTGATCGTGCTCACCCATCGCCCCGAGTTCCAGCCCAAGTGGGGCAGCCACGGCCATGTTACGGCGTTGAACCTATCCAAGCTCACCCGCGCACAAAGCGGTGCCATCGTCGATAAGCTCACCCAAGGCAAAGAACTGCCCGCCGGGCTGCTCGATCAAATCTTGAACAAGACCGACGGCGTACCGTTGTACGTGGAAGAACTGACCAAATCGATTTTGGAATCGGGCGAACTCAAAGATGCCGGAGACCATTTCGACTATGCCGGCGCCGCGCGCAGCGTTACCATTCCTGCAACCTTGCGAGATTCGCTGATGGCGCGCTTAGATCGCTTCATGCCGGTGAAAGAGATCGCGCAGATCGGCGCGGCTATCGGCAGGGCGTTCCGCTATGAGGTGATCGCTGCCGTCGCACCAATGGGAAAGGACGCGCTCGATAGCGCCCTCACCCAATTGACCGAATCGGGGTTGGCATTCCGTCGCGGCTCACCGCCCGAGGCCACCTACACGTTTAAGCATGCGCTGGTTCAGGACGCCGCCTACGACTCGCTGCTCAAGAGCCGTAGACAAACCCTGCACGACAAGATCGCGAGTGTAATCGAGGAGCGCTTCCCGGACATCAAGACCGCCGAGCCCGAAGTGCTGGCTCATCACCTTACCGCTGCAGGCCTGGCTGAAGCCGCCATTCCACTTTGGCAGACCGCTGGCGAACTGGCGTTGAAACGCATGGCCCTTACCGAGGCCCTCTCCCATCTCAACCAAGGGCTGGAACTGGGCTCCACTCTGCCTTGGTCATCCGAACGAGATGTCAGCGAACTGGGGCTGCGTACCCTCCTTGGAACAGCGTGGCTGGCGCTCAAAGGCTGGGCCGCCCCGGAAGTCTGGGGGAGTCTGCATCCGGCGCTTGCCATGGCAAAGTCGCTCAAGCGCAACGACGCGTTGCTGCCCATCCTCTGGGGGCTATGCATCTACGTCGTGTGCGTGGGCCGGGCGGCCGAATCCCTCCGGTGGGCGGAGGAAATGCTCGACACGGCAATGGCGACCGGCGATCCCGACCTGCTGATCGGGGGACACCAGGCTGCCAGCACGTGCTATTTCTGGATGGGCGACCTCATCAAGTCTCTGGAGCACGCCGACAAGGTGCTAGCCCTCTACGATGGCGAGAGGCATGGTCACCTTGTAGACATGCTCAACCACGATCCCAAGACCTTGGTCTTTGCCTTCTCCTCGATCTGCACCTGGATGCTGGGTTACCCGGACCGGGCGGTGCGGCTGAGCGATGAAAAAGACGCGCACGCCCGCCGCCGCGCTCATCCCTTCGACCTCGGCTGGGCGCTGACGACCGGGTCAATAGCGTTCGATCACCGCTGCGAACCCGAAGCGCTGCGTAAACGCGCCGAAGAATGTGAGCGACTGGGTCGCGAGAACAGCATGCCTGTACTTTGGGCGTATCTGGCGCCAGCCCACTACGGCATCGCGCTCATTCGTGAAGGCAGAGCCGCCGAAGGTATTCCGCCCCTGAAAGCAGGTATGGCGATCTGGGATGGCAGTGGTGGCAAGATTTGGAGCCCCTACGCCAAATCGGTTCTTGCCGAGGTCATGGCGCTGACCGGCGACCTCGACAATGCCCTGCTCCTGATCGACGAGCAGATCGCGCAGATCGAACGCCCAGGCTGGGAGGAGCGCCTCCACTATGCCGAGATCCTGCGGCTCAAGGGCTGGATGCTCACACTCAAAGGTGACCTCGAGGGCGCTGAGCGGAACTACCTCGCCTCGCTGGACTGGTCGCACGAACAGCACGCGAAGTCCTGGGAACTACGCACCTCGACCAGCCTCGCTCGGCTATGGCAATCGCAGGGCAAACGCAAAGAAGCGCTCGAACTGTTGAAGCCCGTGTACAACTGGTTCACCGAAGGCTTCGACACCAAAGATTTGATCGAAGCTAAAGCGCTGCTCGCCGAGTTAGTGTGATGATTGCTGGGGATCGATGCGTGAGCGAACACATCGCGAACAAAATTCGACTCCCGCTCGCAAACCGAGATGTCATTCCCGCCTCCGACTAAAGTATTCGAGGGCAGGCTGCAGCGGGAAACCATACGGCACATACTGCCTTTCGCATTAGCACGCCTCCCCATGTAGGGCAGATTATCGCGGCCGGGTGGACGGTGCAAGAAGTATTAACGGGTGCGCGGCGCTTATTGAAACGGCCACAACCAATCTGGCGCCGGTAAGGTGCCCATTCAAAGGCGTGTATACCCACGGAGAATTACGATTTTAGTTTTGAACGCTACATCTTTCTTGCAACATCGCCACAAACCCAAGGCCAGCCACTCCTCGCCCATCTAGGTATCGGCCTTCACGAACCGCGAGTCGGGAATGGTAGCGATTCTTAGCACTGAACGCAGAGGCGCGCTGGTATAAAATGAGTGTTCAACGAATACCGACTGACAGGAATACGATCGCATGCACCGAGCGGTGACAAATTAGGAGACGGCGATGACAAATTCAGCAGCAACGAGTGGCAACTCAAAAATGGTCACAGGCTTGTTCAAAGACAGCGAGAGTGTCGAGCGGGCGTACGCGGTAATCTCTCAGCGCGACTATGGCACAGGGGACATCAACGTGGTCATGTCCGATGACACTCGTAGACGCTATTTTTCGGACGATCGGCAAATCGATACTGAACTAGGCCGCAAAGTAGCAGAGGGTGGGGAACTCGGCGGACCCATGGGGGGAACAATTGGCACCATCCTCCCGGCCATCATCGCCATAGGTGTCGTAGCGCTACCCGGCTTGGGTTTAATTCTCGCGGGCCCAGTAGCTGTGGCACTGGCGGCCGCTGGCGCCACTGGCCTGACGTTTGGTCTTATTGGAGCGCTTAGCGATTGGGGCATTCCGGAAGAGCGTGCCAAACAGTATGAAATCGGCATCGGCGAGGGCGGCATTCTGATGGGAGTGACACCACGCTCTGATGACGACGCGCGGCATTTCGAACAGCAATGGAAGGCTATTGGTGGACTGGATGTGCATTCATAAACGCGGCCCACTTCTTCGCGAGCGCTCGCCTACCTGGTCGCCCAACGGCACGGTGCCGGGCGGGTCGCAGCGGAACTTTTGTAAAATGTTGTGTACGGCGATTTGATCAGGCGGCGATTTTTCGACGAGCAGAACTCTGCACTTCAATTCCGTCTTTGAACTGAATGCCGGTGATGCCCTTTGCGATCAGTTCGGAACCGCGTAAGACCCGCCAGTGATTCTCAGCACTCTTGGCGAGCTTGAACACCATCGACAGCATGCCGGCGCGCCAGACACAGATCTCGTACGGCTCCATGGCCAAAAATTGCCGCTTCGTATCATGCGCGCCTGCACCGTCTGGCAGATCAAATCTAAATTTCTACAAATAATCTGTCGGTCAGATGGCCTCGGCGCTAGGCATCCGAGAGAATAAAAACTGCTCAACTTCCGTGATGTCCCGAGTGCGCTTCATCGGCGGCAAGCTTTGCCAAATGCGCTTCCCATAGCCTTTCGAAATCAAACGCGGATCGCAAATCATCAACACGCCGCGATCGGTTTCATCGCGAATCAAACGCCCGGCGCCTTGCTTCAAGGTGATAATCGCCTCGGGTAATTGATACTCCATAAAAGCACTGCGGCCTTGTTTATTCAGCGTCTCGATGCGCGCCGCCACGACGGGATCATCCGGCGGCGAAAACGGCAAGCGATCGATGACGACGACCGATAAGGCTTCGCCTTTGACATCCACACCTTCCCAAAAACTATGGCTGCCGATCAGCACCGCATTACCCAATTCGCGAAACAGCGACAGCAATTCCGCTTTTGGTTTATCGCCCTGCACCAGAACGGGATAGGTTAGGTTCTGTTCTGCGAACAATTGCTGTAAGCGATCGCGCGCTTCGTTCATCGCCCGCAGGCTGGTGAACAGCAGAAACGAACAACCGCCCGCGGCTTTCACCACCGGCAGCGCGGCCCTCACCACGGCCTCCGTATATTCCGATGAATTCGGCTCCGGCATGTTCGGCGGCACGTAGAGCAACGCCTGTTCCTCGAACGCGAACGGACTGCCCCAGGCATGGGTCACCGCGTCGTTCAACCCCATTTCGGTTTGGTAATGACGAAAATCATTGCGCACGGCCAACGTTGCCGAGGTAAAAATCCACGCCTTCGGATGGCTCGCCAATTGGCGCTGGAAGATTTCACCGATCTCGAGTGGCGCCGCGTTGAGTTGCACCGATTGTGAATACAGCTCGGCCCAGCGCACTTGATTGGTATCGGTTTCATCGCGCCACCGCGTCAGGCGTTGCGCGATTTCGATGCCGCGCTCATGACAATTCTTCAAACCTTCGGCGCGCTCGGCCTGGCTTCCCAGAATCTCATTGAACCGCTCAATACCCTGCATCAACTGATCCAGGCCCGGCAAGAATTCCTTGTGCTGGCGCAACGCACTGGCTTGAATTCGCGAGATTGCCCCGGATAAAGGTGGAAACACCAGGCGCAAATCCCGCGCCACTTTTTCTAACTCATCGGCGGCCTGCGGTAACGCTTCGAAATCCTTTGCCGCGGCAAGCGCTTCGACGCGGGTGTCGCGCGCCAGCTCAAGCAACTGCGCCGTCGATACGCTCTCGCCGAAGAACAACGTTGCCACTTCCGGCAACTGATGGGCCTCGTCAAAAATCACCGTGTTACAGGCGGGTAATAACTCCCCCGCCCCTTCGTCACGCAACATCACGTCGGCAAAAAACAAATGATGATTGACCACCACGATGTCCGCATCCAGCGCCGCCTTGCGCGCCTTCAGCACAAAGCAGTCGCGGTGAAACGCGCACTCTTGGCCGAGGCAGTTATCGCGCGTCGAAGTCACTTGCGACCACACCGGTGATGTTTCCGAAACGCTGCCGAGTTCTGCTTTGTCGCCGCTGTAGGTACGTTTTGCGAACGCGGCGATCTCCTGCAACGAATGTACATCGTGGCGGCTCATGAAACGGCCTTCGTGTTGCGCGCGCTCGAGATAATAGTGACAAATATAGTTCGCCCGCCCCTTCAGTAAGGCGATATTGACCGGCACTTTGAGCGCGTTGCGCACCGTTGGGATGTCGCGGTCGAACAATTGATCTTGCAGTGTCTTTGTTCCGGTAGAGATAATGACTTTACCGCCGAGCAACAGTGCCGGAACGAGATAGGCAAAGGTCTTGCCGGTTCCGGTGCCCGCTTCGGCGATAAGCACTTGTTGTGTCTCCATCGCATTGGCAATCGCTTGCGCCATTTCGATTTGCTGTGCGCGCGGCTTGTAATCCTTCAGCGATTGCGCAAGCGGGCCCGTTTCTGCGAACACCGCAGCGATATGTTCCATTTCTTGGAGGTTTATTTAACCAGGAGTGAGATTGAGTTTGCCTGCGGCATCATTCGCATCTTTCGGCCAAATGAAGACACGGTTGAACGGTTGTACACGATGATAGTCCTGGGGGAAAAATATCTGCCGCGTGGTCATGTCGACGCAGAAACGCTCGATCCATCCGAGTCGTTCGCTCTCGCTGAGTTTCTTGCCTTTTTGCAAGTCGTCGGTCACTTCCCACAACCGATAACACATGCGAAATTCATAGCCCGCCAAGGATTGCGCATCGGCGTAGACGCCGCGTTTTTGCAGCATTGCGTCTTCCGCGACCGATTGAAACAAAACCAGATCCGTATATTTCGGCAAACTTGGATAAATAGGAAACGGCGCCGCCCATCCGCTGTCCACCATCAGCAAATTAAACGTCGCCCGTTGCAGCGGCGTCATGCCGGCCAATTCCGCCGGCTCGTAGGACGGCGCGACATAGGCGAGCACACGACCGTACTGATCAAACTTCTCATCGGCACTGCGCAGAAACACCGAGCGCTTGCGCCCATTCGGTTTGGTGAGCTTAGCGTCGAGCAAATCTTGAAACGCTTTTGACGCAAGATCGCCTTGCTGCTTTTGCAAGGTTCCGGCGCTTCCGGTTGCGAGCTTGGGTCGCAGATGCTCGCCCAGCGCCCCATCGATCGGCGCTTTGCCTTGTTGTATCCAGTCGCCGAGTTGCGCCAACTTGGAATCGTGCTTGCTTGGGCTTTGCGTGCCGGGATAATGAACTTCGGGTGTGTCGATGCTCAGCATGCGAATCGAAAAAGAAACCTGCGGCGTGTCTCCGTCGGAAATCTTGGTGATTTGTTTAGTGCCGAGGGAATCCAACTCAAAGCCCGTCGGATTCCAGAACAGATTGACCTTAGCCATGGCTATTTCTCCTTTGCCAGATTGAAAATCTCCACCGGATCGATGGTATTCGGCAATTCGAAACCGAATACCTTTGCGTAAAAATATAACTCCGCGTCGAGCGCGCGTTTTAACGTCTCGCTGCGCCGAAAACCATGTTGCTCGCCGGGAAACCCGAGGTACGCCACCGGCAAACCTTTGCGCTTTAACGCGTTGACCATAGCTTCGGCTTGATTCGGCGGCACGACTTTGTCGTCCAGTCCTTGCAGAAAAATCACCGGGGCGTTCAAGCGCTCGACATGGTTGATCGGTGAACGATCAAGATAGATTTGTTTCGCCGCAGGGTAGGGACCGATCAGGCGATCCAAGTAGCGCGATTCAAATTTATGCGTGTCCTCTGCCAATGCCGTGAGATCACTGACGCCATAGTAGCTCGCGCCCGCTTTGAAGCAATCGTGGAAGGTCAGCGCGCCGAGGGTAGTGTAGCCACCCGCGCTGTTGCCGCGAATGATCAACCGGTTGCGGTCGACCCGTCCACGATCGGCGAAAAATTTTGCGCCGTTGATGCAGTCGGCGATGTCGACAATGCCCCACGCGCCGTTCAAGCGGCGTCGATAGGCGCGCCCGAATCCGCTGCTGCCGCCATAGTTGACATCGAGCACCGCGAAGCCTCGGCTGGTCCAATACTGGATGCCGAGTTTCAGCGCATTGGTGGTCGCGGAAGTCGGCCCGCCGTGACTGATGACGATCAACGGCGGTCGTTCGGCGGCAGGCGCGGCGCAGCCCGGATTACACGGTGGATAAAAATAGCCGAACGCGGTAAGCCCATTCTCAGTGGGAAACTCGATGGTTTCCGGTGTGGAGAAATAGTCCGCCGCAATCGCCGTTGCGCTGGCGCGGCGGATCACCTGCGCATATCCGCTTGCGATATCCAACTCGTAAACGGCATCGACTTCCTTGGGCGCCGCCGCGCCGAACACAACACGCTCACCGTGCGCGGAAATAAAACCGATGTCGGAAAAAGACGCTGCAATCACGCTGAACTTCCCGCTGAAAAGATCGATTCGCGCAAGCGACCAGACACCACGGACGCAGTGACTGCAGACGATTTCGTTCGAGCCAACGAACGCATACGTCGATAAGCCGAACACCCATTGCGGCAATCCGAACTCTGCATCCATCGGACACACGGCAGCAACATTGCCATCGCGCAATCGATAGATATTCCACCAGCCGGAACGATC
>JANNMV010000347.1:0-3889 GCA_031398205.1 Pseudomonadota bacterium
CTGATTCCCGGCGATGAGCCGAAACAAGCGGAGCTGCAATGGTTCCGCGAAACCTTCGATCGCGCGGGTTGGCTCGCCGTCGAATTATTGCGCGGCCCCGATGACACGGCGCAACTGGAAACCCTGCAACAACTCGGCAAATACTTTGGCATTCCCCTAGTGGCGGCAGGCGATGTGCATATGCATGAGCGCCGCCGCAAGCCGTTGCAAGATGTGCAGACGGCGATTCGTTTAGGCATGCCCGTCGCGCAACTAGGCCGCGCACTGTATCCCAACAGCGAGCGCCATCTTCGCGCCATCGGCCGCTTAGCGAAACTCTATCCGCCGGAATTGCTGCTGGAAACGCTAGCGATTGCCGAGCGCTGCAATTTTTCTCTCGACGAGTTGCGCTATGAATATCCGCAAGAGTTGGTGCCTGTGGGTGAAACAGCGATCACTCATCTCAAAAAATTAAGCGAGGCGGGCGCAGCGCAACGCTATCCCAACGGCGTTCCGGAAAACGTAACCCGCTTAATCAAGCACGAATTAAAACTCATCGAAGACTTGGGCTATGAGCCCTATTTCCTCACGGTGCACGACATCGTTCGCTTCGCGCGCAGCCGACATATTCTTTGCCAAGGCCGTGGTTCCGCCGCCAATTCCGCCGTGTGTTATTGCTTGGGCATCACCGAGGTCGATCCCGGCCGCATGCAAGTATTGTTCGAGCGCTTCATTTCTAAGGAGCGTAACGAGCCGCCGGACATCGACGTGGATTTCGAACATCAACGTCGCGAAGAAGTGATGCAATACATCTACCAAAAATATGGCCGCGACCGCGCGGCACTGACGGCGACGTTGATTACCTATCGTGCGCGCAGCGCGTTGCGCGATGTCGGCAAAGCGCTGGGTTTGACGCTCGATCAAGTAGATCGCCTGGCGAAATCCATGGCCTGGTGGGACGGCAAGCGGGTGAAAGCGGAGCGCTTGGTTGAGGCGGGTTTTGATCCGAGCAATCCGGTGATTCAACAACTGGCGGAACTGACTCACGAGCTGATCGGCTTCCCGCGTCATCTTTCGCAACACACCGGCGGCTTCGTCATCGATAACCGCAAGCTGTCGCGCTTGGTGCCGATCGAGAACGCTGCGATGGCGGGGCGCACGGTGATTCAATGGGACAAGGACGATCTCGATGCGTTGGGCCTGCTCAAAGTCGATGTGCTCGCCTTGGGCATGCTCTCCGCCATTCGCCGTTGCCTCGATTTAATCAACGGTTATCGCGGTTCTCGCTTAACCGTCGCCGACATTCCCGCCGAAGATCCCCAGGTGTACGACATGCTGTGCCGCGCTGATAGCATCGGCGTATTCCAAGTGGAATCGCGGGCGCAAATGGCGATGTTGCCGCGTTTGCAGCCGCGTTGCTACTACGATTTGGTGGTGGAGGTTGCCATCGTGCGCCCCGACCCGATTCAAGGAAAAATGGTGCATCCGTATTTGCGCCGACGCGAAGGAAGCGAACCCGTGAGCTATCCATCGCCGGCCGTGGAGCAAGTATTGGCGCGCACTTTGGGCGTATCGATATTTCAAGAACAAGTCATGCAACTGGCCGTGGTCGCGGCGGGATTCACACCGGGCGAGGCCGACCAATTGCGCCGTGCCATGGCCGCGTGGAAGCGCAAGGGTGGGTTGGAGCCGTTCCGCGATAAGCTCATCAACGGCATGCTGGCACGCGGCTATACGCAAACGTATGCCGAGCAAATCTATCAGCAGATTCAAGGCTTCGGCGAATATGGTTTTCCCGAATCCCATTCCGCCAGTTTTGCGTTGTTGGTTTATCTGTCCGCTTGGCTCAAATGCCATGAACCTGCTGCGTTTGTTTGCGCGATGTTGAATAGCTATCCCTTGGGTTTTTATACGCCATCGCAGTTGGTGCAAGACGCGGTGCGTCACTCTGTGATCGTGCGACCGGTCGATGTGCAACACAGCGCATGGGATTGCACGCTGGAGCCGTCGAGTAACGGCGAACCCGCGCTGCGCTTAGGGTTACGCATGGTGAAGGGTTTGAGTGAAGCGGCGGCGCTACGCATTGTTTACGCACGAGCGGCGAGTAAATTTCTCGACATCGACAATCTGTTAATCAAGGCCGATCTCAATCGCAAAGATCTCACAAATTTGGCGAAAGCCGATGCGCTTGCTTCCCTGGCGGGTCATCGCCGCAACGCGCTGTGGCAGACCTTGGGTGTGGATCAACCCACGGAGTTGTTGATCGATGCCAAGCGCGTCGAGCCTCAAGCAGATTTATTTGCGCCAAGTGAAGGGCAAGACATCGTCGCCGACTATGCGCACACGGGATTGACGCTGCGGCGCCATCCGCTGACTTTATTGCGCGCGACATTACAGGCGAAAAAAATTCTCACCGCCGCCGATCTCAAGCAAATACAACACGGGCAACGCATACGCACGGCGGGCATCGTCACCTGTCGCCAACGCCCCGGCACTGCTTCGGGCGTGACCTTTATTACCTTGGAGGATGAAACCGGCTACAGCAATATCGTGGTGTGGCGCGATCTCGCCGATCGGCAGCGCCGAGTGTTGCTGGCAGCGCGCTTGATGTGCGTCGAGGGTATCGTCGAACGCAAAGGCGAAGTCATTCACGTCATCGCGAAACGCTTGATCGATCAGAGTAAGTTACTGGGAAATTTGCTTATCGAGAGTCGAGATTTTCACTGAATGTAAAGTATCGCAACAACGCGCGTCCGCTTAAGCGGGTTACCGTCATTTTCTTCGGCGTGCGCTTGACCCCCCAGCGCACCCAGGATACATTGCCCCGTGGCCGTAACTATTATTTGCAATCCTGAATCGCAAAATGACTTGTCCACATCAGCCAACGCTCTATTTATCGTTTCGCGTGATGCGCGCCGTGCAGTAGCGGCCAATTTGGCCTGGGTGCGATTTACTCGCTGTTCGAACTAGGCCACGACCCGCGCCCTGCTTGCCTCCTGGCGTGGCATAGGCTGTGAGGCAATGGCCCTAGGCCATCCAATATCCATGCGGTTCCCAGGCTGGCGCTTGTTTGCTCCGATACACTAGAAAATCGGAACAAGGGCGATCCGCTCGGCATTGGCGAGGCGATCAGACCCGAGCGCCAATCTCAGGCGCAGCCGCATTTCCCAGCATTTCCTTCTCTTACCTAATTTGAAATGGTAAAATCTTGAATTTCCTGAATTTACTGGAGTTGATCCGCATGGCGGTAGAACGTACGTTGTCCATTATCAAGCCCGACGCGGTTGCGAAAAACGTGATTGGCGAAATTTATTCGCGCTTTGAGAAAGCCGGCCTGAAGATCATTGCCGCGCGCATGCTGCATTTGTCCCAAGCCGAAGCCGAGGGTTTTTACGCGGTGCACAAAGAGCGTCCCTTTTTCAAGGATTTGGTCAAGTTCATGACCTCCGGCCCGGTGATGGCGCAGGCGCTGGAAGGCGAGAATGCGATCGCGAAAAATCGCGAGTTAATGGGCGCGACCGATCCGAAGAAAGCCGACAAGGGCACGATCCGCGCGGATTTCGCCGACAGCATCGATGCTAACGCGGTACACGGTTCGGACGCAGCGGAAACGGCGCGCAACGAAATCGCTTACTTCTTTCCCGCGCTGAACATTTACTCCCGCTAAATCCAGATGAGCGCAATGGTCAATCTGCTTGACCTCAATCTTACCGGCCTGACCGAATTCGTTGTCGGGCTGGGCGAGAAGCCGTTTCGCGCCAAGCAATTGCTGCGCTGGATCCATCAATATGGCGAGACCGATTTCGCCAAAATGACCGACATCGCCAAATCCTTGCGCGAGAAATTGCAGAACGTGGCGAAAGTCGCGCTGCCGGCGTTGATCACCGAGCAGATTTCCGACGACGGCACG
>JANNMV010000363.1:0-2609 GCA_031398205.1 Pseudomonadota bacterium
AAAGCCTCCGTCGATGAAATTCGCGCTTTGCTCGGTGAGCGCCTGTCCACCAGCACCGGCGTGCGCGACCATCACAGCAAGGATGAATCCTGGCACATTCCCCATCGCCCCGATGCGGTGGCGTTTCCGAATACCACCGAAGAGGTCGCGGACATCGTGCGCATTTGCGCGCGTCATCGCACACCGGTCGTTGCTTATGGCACGGGTACTTCGCTGGAAGGCGCGGTGATTCCCGAATACGGCGGCGTGGTGGTCGATCTGGCTAACCTGAATGAAGTGGTGAGAGTGAACGTGGATGATCTCGACGTTACCGTGCAAGCGCGCGTGACGCGCAAGCAACTCAACGAACATCTGCGCGATACCGGTTTGTTTTTTCCCATCGATCCGGGCGCCGATGCGTCGCTCGGCGGCATGGCGGCGACACGCGCTTCCGGCACCAACGCCGTGCGCTACGGCACCTTGCGCGAAAACGTGTTGGCGCTGACCGTGGTAATGGCCGACGGCCGCATCATCCGCACTTCGCGGCGCGCGCGTAAATCCGCCGCGGGTTACGACCTCACGCGCTTGTTCGTCGGCAGCGAAGGCACGCTGGGCATCATTACCGAAGTGACACTGCGTATCTACGGCATTCCCGAAGCGATGGCGGCGGCAGTGTGTTCGTTTGATTCGCTGGAAGGCGCAATCAACACCGTCATTCAGACCATCCAACTCGGCATTCCGATTGCTCGAATCGAGTTGTTGGACGATGTGCAGATGGATTCGGTGAATAAATTTTCCAATTTGAATTATCCCGTCAAAGATACCTTGTTCGTCGAATTTCATGGCACCGAAGCGGCGGTAAAAGAGCAAGCGGAAACGGTGCAAGCCATCGCGCAAGAAAACACCGGCGGCGAATTCAAATGGGCCACCAAGCAAGAAGAGCGCACCCATCTTTGGACGGCGCGCCACGACGTGACCTACGCCAACAAAGCGTTGCGCCCCGGTTGCGAGATTTGGGCGACGGATGTCTGCGTGCCGATTTCGCGCCTCGCCGAATGCATTTTGGAAACAAAAAAAGACTTGAGCGAAAGCTTCTTGATCGCGCCGCTGGTTGGTCACGTCGGCGACGGCAATTTTCATTTGGGATTCCTGATCGACCGCAACGATCCGAAAGAACTCGCCGAAGCAGAGCGCCTCAACGATCGCCTAGTCCTGCGCGCTCTTGCGATGGATGGCACCTGCACCGGCGAGCATGGGATCGGCCTGGGTAAAAAGAAATTCCTGTTGGCGGAACATGGCGAGGCGGTGAGTGTGATGCGTCTGGTGAAACAGGCGTTAGATCCCCTTGGGATTATGAATCCTGGGAAGATATTCTAATGATCGAGGTCAATTATTAGAATGGATACAGGCTGGAGAGTGCCTATTCATGCGGCTTTCCGTGCATACTCTCAGGAGAAAATGTATGTACAGAGTAACAACGAGAAACGTGTTGGTATTAATGACGAAATGACAGATTTCGTTCCTCAGCCCAAGTTACCAGGCCGAAACCAATGCCAATTTGCTCAAATTGCTCAGCGGAGCTAACTAGTTTACAGATCAAGGATGCGTGTTGACGTTGTGGCGCTCCTTTGGGCGGCAGTGCCGAATCATCGTTGACAGACAAGTCCGGTATGAATTCGTCTAAGGAATTCCGATTGCTGCGCTGGCTTCTCATTTGTACCGTGATTGCATTATTTCCGTTGGCACTAACGATTCTCAGCATTCCGTTGTCACACTTCCCGCGCCTAAGTGGAGTAGCTGAGCACTTGGCACCCGCGGGACTTTTGGTCTTCGCCACTGGACCTGGTGCTGTCGTTCTTTTCGTGGTTGGGGTGATTGTCATTTTGTTCAAACGAGATTAGTAAGCGTAGCCCGCGTAGGGCGCAATCAATATTGCGCCGTATGCAATCCGCTGCAGTACTTCCAAGAGCCGTAGGTCGGAAAAGTGAAGCGCCTTCCGACGGATGTATTAGGAATCGCTTCGAGTAAAATTGCGAAAATTCAGCAAGCGTAGCCCGGAAATCTCGTAGGGTGGATCAAGTCCTGGCATAACTGCAAATGCTGCCACAGGCGTAGGGACGGATCCACCAAACGTTGAAAGAAGAAATACGCTTCATATTTTTCATGGTGGATCCGCTGCGCTTGATCCACCCTACAATTTATCCGACCTACATGCCATGCCACGAGCCAATGGCCCGAGGCCATCTACCCCAGAAAATGCAGTCGCAAAAAATCGCGAAGTTGAAAAGGATAGCACCTTCCAAGTATCCTTTGAGTTTTGCGAAAGGATAATCAATGGATCGTGCAATCATACTGCGCACCCCAGGCGGGCCGGAGGTTCTTAAGAGCGAGCCCATTAGCGTCGGCGCGCCGGGTAGCGGGCAGGTGCGCCTCATACACACGGCGATCGGCGTCAACTTTCACGATTGCTATGTGCGTTCCGGTTTGTATTCGACGCTGGCGCTGCCGGGCATTCCCGGTCTGGAAGCGGTCGGCACGGTGGATGCGGTTGGTCCCGACGTCGCCGATTTTCGTCCCGGCGATCGCGTTGGTTATATCACGCGGCAATACGGCGGTTACGCGTCGGCGCG